>JAXHTS010000072.1 GCA_034190085.1 Spirochaetota bacterium | reverse complement strand
ATCGATTCCGGAGGATTCTTGTTCGATGGGAAAAAAGAGCTGATACTTTTCTTGCAATGTTGCACATCGCATGCGGAATCATTACATGGAGAGCAACTGGCCTACTGGAATAGGCTCTTAATAGATTTCGGGTATTTCTTAATAAATTTGTGGATCCATTATTATGGAAGATAAGTTTAAGAATTTAAAGAGACCACGCTACCCTATGCTTAGTTTCATTGAAGATGCTTTGAATGATAATAATCTTATGAATGAATATAAGGAAAGACCAGCATATCAACAAAATGATTATATTGGATGGATTACTATAGCTGTTCGTGAAGAAACTAAACAAAAAAGATTGAATCAAATGATAGAAGAATTGAAAGATGGCGGTCTTTACATGAAAATGAAATATAAAAGGTAAAAGAATCCATTTCAAAAAACGATTCTACAACGACCGATATGAGCTTCATTTCCCTTTTAGTCGCTTCACTCAAATTGCTCTTTCCTTAGTCGTGCTATCTCATATCGGCAAGGGATACAGGCTTATATTAGGTAGGGCTATAAAAAGAGGTACTATGATTTTACTTCCATGCATATTTTTTATAAATTGTAATCAGATACATCCCTTTTTTTAACATTAGGAAAAAATATTTATGGAGGGGTAGAGTGAAAGAGCTTAATAAAGAACAGCAAATTAAATTATTAAGGCTTGCACGAAAAGCGATTTATGTATACCTTAAAGAGAAGAAATCATTAGAGGTTGATCGGGATGAATTCTCCGAAGATATCTTTTCAATAAAATGCGGAGCCTTTGTTACTATTCATAAGGCTGGGATGTTACGAGGATGTATGGGTTATATTAAAGGCTTAGAGTCAATCCCGGAAACGATCATAAATACAGCCAGGTCCTCTGCATTTGAAGACCCAAGATTTCCTAATTTAACAGAGGAGGAGTTTAATAGTATAGATATAGAGATATCGATACTATCCCCGATTGAAGAGATAAGGAGTATCTCAAGTATTGTAGTAGGAAGGGATGGTTTGATAATATCCCAAGGTAATAGGTCAGGTTTATTGCTTCCTCAAGTCGCAACAGAGAATAATTGGGGTCTCCTAACATTTTTAGAGAATACCTGCTACAAGGCCGGTTTGAATAAGGATGCTTGGAAGTCATCGGATACTAATATTGAAAAGTTTTCTGCTCAGGTCTTTGGTGAAAAGGAGTTGGGTTTGTAGTTAGTAGAGGGTATCTAATAAGAATTACGCCTATTAGAAATATATTAATTGATATCATCTATATGTTGATATGAAATAATGGAGTAATTCCTAATGATAATATGTTAAATGCATCAATGTATCATGTTAAATATTACGCGATTGGAGAATCACTATTATGACCAAAATTTCATTATTTTTAGTATTGTCGGTATTTATT
The DNA here is from genome assembly GCA_034190085.1 of Spirochaetota bacterium. Classification (NCBI taxonomy): domain Bacteria; kingdom Pseudomonadati; phylum Spirochaetota; species Spirochaetota bacterium. Next base: position 94,749 of record JAXHTS010000072.1, on the reverse strand, counting down.
ATATTTGAATCATGTAAAAGTGAGGATAGATTTGTTGAACCTAACTATGTTTTAGGGAGGTGGGCAAAATCTATTGAAAAGCTAAATTACAGAGAGTATTGCCGTTACGAGGCTTATCCCAAAACTGAGTCAGTATTTAAGAAAATGTACAAAGATTATTATATCCTGGATTTGATGACAACAGATATTGAAGAAGCAGATGAGAAGAATATACGTAAGGATCAGGAGGGCAATTCTTATCTGCATCGTGCTCTAAGTTTTGAGGGGGCTGTGGTAAATAGAAGCAATAAAAAGCCTTATCAACTGTTGAGGGGCAATGCAGTATTTATTAGATACATCGATGGAAAGAGGAAAAGGGACGGTTGGTTAATATCTAATAGGACACTTATGAGAATAGATAAGTGATGCGATTGTTCATATTAGTCTGCATAAATTTAGTGCATTTTCACTGCCTTTAATGATAGCGATTTCTGCATATGACTCCATTGACTGATGAAGATAGCAGGTTAATATAATCAGTCGACTTCCAGATGGATAAAATACTACTCAATGAGTGTAATAATTGAAAATAGAATAATTTATATAATTGTCATCATCATCCTATCCTTTACTAAAGGTATATTTGCTGAAAGTGTCAGTGAGATCAATAGTAGAGCGCAAGAATATTATGATAATAAGGATTTTGGTAAGGCAATATCTGAGTGGTTAAGAATACTAGAGATTGATCCGGATAATGAGGAAATACAGAAAAAGATTGAATTAGTATATGAAGAAAAGCATAGAAAGGATGTAGCTGCTCATAAAGCAAGACTACATCTTAAATTGGCAAAAAGGACGATGAAGAGTGATTTCGAGTATTCAAAAATAAATGCCGAGGATGCTATTAGGAATTTTATTATCGCTTATCGTATCGATCCAAATGATCCTGAATTGCGTGTGATGAAAGGGGTGATGAGAGAGTTAGATGAGAGCATTAAAATTGAGGAGAGAAAGAATAGGCTATCAGATGAAATGAGAAAGGAATATTATACTCTATTTGAGTTGGCTGAAAAGGAAATGGATTTGGAAAGATATAGTGAAGGTATTAAATATTGGGATAGGATTCTTTTTTTGGTTCCAATAGATAAAGTAGCAAAGGAGGGAAAGAGGAAAGCAGAGTTGGCCATCGCCAATAGGTTGAAGTATGAAAGGATTAAGGCCTTATTAGAATCAGGGATATCATTATTTAGGGTAAAAAAATATACAGAGGCTAAGCTGGAATTTGAACAAGCCCTGAGTATTGATCCAAGCAATATAGATGCAAAGGACTATATTAACAGAATTGAAGATATATTGAGTGAGAGAAGAAGCGATGAGTTGAAGAGGATGCATGCAGAATCCCTCTATAAATCTGGAATTGAAAACTTGAAAAATAAGAGATTTAGTGATGCTGAGGAGGATTTTATGAACATCCTTGCCCTCTTTGATAATTATAAGGATGTGGCATCAAGGCTTTCAAACATTAAAAGGCTTAGGGAGGAGTTCGAAGAACAGAATAGGGTGATGAGGCTAAAGAAAATTGATAAAGAATTTAGGAATGGCTTGCTTGCCCTTGCAGATGGAAGATATAAGGAAGCAATTATGTTTTTTGATTCTACACTATTGATGGACCCCAATAATAGATTGGCTAAAAGATACATTGAGTCTGCAAAAGAGGCGAACAGGCAGCTTGAAGAGGAGAAGGTTGATGATAATTCTCCATATTATGATGTGATAAATTCACTTGTCGTATCAGGAAAACTCCTCTACGAGCAGGGGAATTATGTTGAGTCTATGAGAAGATGGGAAAAGATACTCAAACTCTTCCCGAAGAATAGAATCGCTACCGAATATCTTTTAAAATGCAATTTGCAATCTAATCCTGAAAGCTTTAGGGAATTTTCAAAGATTATAATTAGTGAAGGCAATCGATTGTTAAAGGATAGGAAGTACAGGCTGGCTCTTGGAAAGTATGAAATGATTAAATCAATATCGTCTAATTATCCAGGCATTGATCAATTGATTGCCCGAGCCAAGGGCGGACTAAAGAGAAAAACTTTATCAAACAGAACAGATACCGTATCTTTTGGAACAGAAAAAGTTGATATCAATAAAATATATAAATTGGGATTGAGCTACTATCGAAAGGGTGGCAAGAATAATATCGAGAAGGCCCTTGTGCAATTTAAGCGAGTGGTTTCAAAAGATCCGGATAACATGAAGGCTTTAATAAATATAAATAAAATTGAAGCCCAGCTACGTATTTCTAAGGGGGGTAGAGCTGAGTCAGTTGAGAAAAAGAGGTTAACTGAGAAACAGAGACAGCTTGTGAGGATACATTATTTTAAGGGCATAAATTATTATTCCAATAATAATTTCAATAGAGCTATAGAGGAGTGGAGAAAGGTGCTGGCAATTGATCCTACCTATGAGAAGGCGAGGATAAATATTCGAAAGTGTTTTGCATTGATTAAAAGGTGAGAAATATGAATGGGAAAGGGGATAATACACATGATAAGAACAAAACTAGTGAGAATGATATCAATAAAGAAGAAAAGGATGTGAACAAATCAATAGAAGATCATACCCCAAAGGTTAAAATTGGACTTAGAATTAAATTCTCGTTGGCAATCATTATTCTTGTATCTGTTATTATCACCATAATGATTCTATATTTCATTAGGGAGGAAAGCGCCCTTCTAAAAAGGAATATAATTAGATTTGCCGAAAGGGAGATTGAGCACCTCACCAATACAGCGGTTGAATCCATTAGCCAGAAGGATGAACTTCCGCTTATTGCTGCAGTAAGGAACATTCAAAAGATTTCATCAATTAAGTATGTTTACATTCTGGATACTGATAATAGAATTCTGCAAAATTTTAATCCGGAGAAGAATGGCGTTGTTCTGGATGACGAAATCACCAAGAGTGCAAATAAATATAAGAATACGGATAAGCCACTCATTACAATCTTTCCCGATACTGAGGATATTGGTGGTAAAATTTATGATTTCTCTATGCCTGTGCTACACGCCTTATTTAAATCGAGAATAGGCACTGTGAGGCTTGGCTTTTCTGATAGACTTATTCGAGATGAAATCTCAAAAATTACAAGGACAATCATTATGATTGCGGTTGTTTTTCTTGGCATATCCATTTTTGGATCAATTGTCTTGGCAAGTATAACTATTAGACCTATTAAAAAGCTCTCTGATGGAGCATCTGTTATTGGGACTGGGGACCTGGATTATAAAATTGATATTAATACCTCTGATGAGTTGGGGAAGCTCGCTTATGAGTTCAATATAATGACAGACAAACTAAAGCAGGCTAAGGAGATGGAGATAGAGTCAAGAATTATGGAAGAGCAGTTGGAGCTTGCTAAGGAGATTCAGGAAGGGCTAAATCCTAGTAATTATTACAATAAGGATGGAATACAGATAAAGGGCTACACCAGGGCGGCAAAGGGTGTTGGTGGAGATTATTTTGATTATATTGATATTGACGATAATAGGGTGAGTGCGCTTATCAGCGATGTGTCTGGCAAGGGTATTCCCGCTTCCCTCGTTATGGTTATGATAAGAACGGTCTTTGTATCATATATCAGTAAAAAGGATGTTGAATGTGCCAGTGTGGTCAGTGCAATAAATGATTCTTTGAGCGCTGAATTTGCCATAGATAAATTCGCGACTCTGTTCTTTATGATATACGATAAATCAAGCGGTGAGTTAGCTTTTTCAAATGCTGGACATGGCCCTCTATTCTGCTATAGATCGTCGATCGATGCTTGTACCACTACTAAACTTGAAGGAGTCCCAATCGGTATAATGGAGGATGTTGAATATCAACAGACAAAGGTGAGATTGATGCCTGGTGATATCATAGTCCTATATACCGATGGCATTACTGAGATGAGAAATGAAGCTGGCGATGAATATGGAAGATTAAGACTTCAGAAACTAGTAGTCAACCATCATGATCTTGATGCAAAAGATCTTGTTGATAAGATTGTTAGTGATGTTGAGGAGTTTAAAGGGAGTGCGAATCCACATGATGATATGACAATACTTGTATTAAAAAGGGAAGTATAGTGTAAACATATCAAATTCAAAGATGAAATAATCCTTATAGAAGACTTTCTTATATTAATTGAATTATTAACTTAGGATTTATATTAAGTCATCTTCACTCTCATATATTCGGAAAAATCTATCGAGGGTAGCTAACCTGAGTATATTTAATACATCATCATGTATATTCATTAGAGCGAAATTGCCATTATGCGCCCTCATCTTTTTCTGACCTGCTACCAGTGCTCCAATTCCGGATGAATCCATATAGTTTACATTCTTCATGTCAACAATAACACTTGGGAATCGTCCATCGGTTATACTAAAAAGCGCTTTCTTGAATTCACTTACATTATATAAATCGACTTCACCGTTTACTTCGATGAGTTTATGTTCTCCGATATCTTTAAATTCAATTTCCACTGAAGCCTCCAAATGCAGATGATGTTAAATCTAAGGAAATTAACTAAGTAATTATTGTGTGTAAAGTTTTATATTATATAATAACTTGAAAAATGTCGCTTTGTAAAGCATAAAACTCATGATGATATTTTTTTTATAACTCCAAAGTAAATCCTCCCTTTGTAAATAATGAATTAACACTGAGGAGGTTTGCTATTATTATTTCTCCCTTTTACTTAATAAGGCCTCTGTTTTAGATTGTAATCCAAAGATATTTATGAAGCCAGTCGCATCCTTTTGATCATATAGTTTCCCCTCATCAAATGTTGCAATGTTTGGATCATAAAGGGAGAGGGGAGACTTTCGTCCTGTCACAATGCAATTCCCCTTGTATAGTTTAATCTTTACACTACCGGTAACATTTTTTTGAGTTTCCTTTATAAAGGCATCAAGAGATTCCCTCTTTTTAGTAAACCATTGTCCATTATAGACGAGGTTAGCATATTCAATCGCATGTTTATCCTTAAAGTGTTGTGTATCTCTGTCAAGCGTGATTGATTCAAGATCTCGATGCGCAATATGAAGAAGGGTACCAGCTGGAGTTTCATATACACCTCTGGATTTAATGCCGACTAGACGATTCTCGACGATATCTATTCTTCCAATTCCATTCTCACCGGCTATGATGTTGAGCTTTTTCATTAGATTTACGGGTGATAATCTCTCGTCATTTATTCCAATAGGTTCTCCCTTCTCAAACATTATATCCAGATAGGTCGGTGTCTCTGGTGCATTTTCCGGAGATCTTGTAAGAATGAACATACTCTCGTCAGGTTCTCTATATGGGTCTTCAAGGATACCCCCTTCATAAGAAATGTGAAGGATATTAGCATCCATACTATAGGGTTTATCCCTGGTTATTGGTAATTCAATATCGTGTTTGCTGGCATAGTCGAAGAGGAGAGACCTGGAGTTCAGATTCCATATCCTCCAAGGTGCAATTATCTTCAATTGTGGAGCCAGAGACATATAGGTCATCTCAAATCTTACCTGATCGTTCCCCTTTCCTGTAGCCCCATGACAGAGGGCATCTGCTCCCTCCCTTATGGCAATTTCAATCTGTTTCTTGGCAATAGTAGGTCTCGCAAGGGCAGTACCGAGCATATATCTGTTTTCATATATGGCGTTCGCCTTTATTGCTGGGAATACATAGTCCCTTATAAATTCCTCCTGAATATCCTCGATATAACATTTACTAGCCCCTGTTGCAACTGCTTTATCCTTAACAGAATCGAATTCATCCTTTTGTCCAATGTCTGCAACAAAGCATATTACCTCGCAGTTATAGGTCTCTATTAACCATTTTAGAATTACAGAAGTATCGAGGCCTCCTGAGTAAGCTAGAATAATCTTTTTTATATCCATTTTTGTTTCCTTATTTAATTTATTCCCCCTTAGTCATCAGAGAAGTGAGTATGGCCTTTTGAACATGCAGCCTATTTTCAGCCTGATCAAATACAATAGACCTGTTAGAATCTATAACCTCTGTATGTATCTCTTCTCCTCGATGTGCCGGTAGGCAATGCATGACCAGACAATTTGGCGCACATCTTTTCAAAAGATCGTTATCTATCCTGTAATCAGCAAATATCCTTTTTCTATTTTCTTCTTCATCCTCCTGCCCCATGCTTATCCAGACATCTGTGTAGATAAAGTTAGCTTCTCTTACCGCTTCTTGTATATTGGAAGTAACTTCAATATTTACTCCTGTCTCTGTTGATAATGCAAGCGCCCTTTTCACTATTTGAGCATCTGGAGAAAATTCTTCTGGGGATGCAATTGAGATATCTATACCTAATATTGAAGCACCTAAAAGTAGCGAATGGGCTACGTTGTTTCCATCTCCAATATATGCCAACTTTATATTTTTATAATTTTTTTCTTTTTCGTAAATTGTAAAAAAATCCGTTAATGACTGACATGGATGGAATTTATCAGTTAGTCCATTGATTACTGGAACTTGAGAATTCTTAGCTAACCTCTCAACCATTTCATGGGAGAAAGCCCTTATCATTATACCATTAACATATCGTGAAAGAACCTTTGCTGTGTCAGATATTGTTTCTCCCCTTCCAAGTTGAAGATCATTCCTGTTAAGATATAGGGCATACCCTCCTAACTGGAAAATGCCTACCTCAAAGGACACTCGTGTTCTTGTGGAACTTTTCTCAAAGATCATGGCAAGGGTTTTATCTTTCAGATAGTATTGAGTTATTCCACTTTTTAGATCCTTCTTCAATTTTTGGGATAATTCAAATATATTGAATATCTCCTCTCTTGTGAGATCAGTTATTGAGAGTAAATCCTTTGTCTTAATATATGGAATATTCAATGTTAATCTACTTCCTAAAATAATAATATTTTCTTGAAAAGGGAGTTAAACATCGAACTCAATTGAAAAAAAATAAAATCGGGTAGTTGCCCGATTTATTGAAATATTAATAATTTTCTATATACTGCATATGTCAATAAAATAATGAACTTTTAGAATAAAAAGATGATAAGATTGTCTAGTTATCCCTATCAGAGGGGCTTGCATAAATAGATTAAATTATTGTATTTTACTTTAGGAAAGAAATTTATCTCATAGAATTTGTGTAAAAATAAAACAAAAAATAAAGAAATGCTAGTTTTTCAAGGTATATTTATAAAAAATGGTTTTTTTGGGTTGACTTTGACTTAATGTATTGATAAATAATGAAATGTTTTATCTAGATCGGATACAAGTTGTTTAATCTCATTATTAATATTTTGAGATTTTTAATAATTTAAGGAGGATTTTTATGAAAAGAGTCTTATGCTGGACATTAGTGCTGATTGGTGTGGCAGCCTTCATATCATGCGGTGGGCCTAAGAGAGGGGGAATGGTTAAGGGCGATGAGTTTATTAGTGAGGGATGGGTATCAGCAGACATATTTAGGGTAACAGCAACAGGGGTGCCGAAGGAAGGGCTGACTAATAAAATCCAGCGAAGAGGAACTTCCAAAGAGGCTGCTCTAATAATGGGCCAGAAGCGAGTATTAGAGAAATTTGTTGGAGCAAGACTTGAGGGTGCAGCTGGGGCAGCGGATTATGCCTCTACTGGTATTGCAATTGCAAAGGAGTTTGGAGGAATTGTTAAAGGCGGTACAATTGTTAAAGAAACCTATGATGAAGAAGACAACTGTGAAATAATATATCAGATTGAGAAAAAGGGATTGCGTGCCAGTGTTCAGGGTGGCGCAACAGCGGTTGAATAGGAAGAAGGGATATTATTAACACAATAATATGATATCCAATAGTTAAAGAAATTTCCATTCTAATGAATGGCAATGAGTAGATATCGCTAAACCTGAATCTTATAACTCTTCCTATTTAATAATAGTGAAATAAATATAAAAATATAAAATAAAAAGCCGTAAGAATTTATCTTACGGCTTTTTATTATCCACTTCATCTGAAAATTCCAATCACATCAAAGGGGCATCTCATTCTTATTATACTAGTATTCTTCTTTACTAATAGCCAAATGTATTTTAAATTATTACTAACAATAAATGCTAAGTCACAACACTATTCATTGGGAGATATTTTGTTGAATATATTCCAATATAATTATTTGTTATATAATCGAGTAATCAATAGTATAATTAATCTAAATGGATATGGAACATGAATATTAAAGTCAAATCTATTAGCCTAAAAGTTGGATTATTATATATATTTCTGGCAATTGTAAATATGTCTTTTTTTTCTATTATGATATATGAAAATCAGATAGATCTAATTACAGAGAATACCAAATATAACGTTAAAGAATTAACCAGCATGTTAATCTCATCATTACAAAAATTTTCTGATGAAATGAAGTCAAATAGGCTGTTTAATGTAAAGAATAAAGATGAAGTAATAAGAGAAGTAACCAATATAATAAGTAAAAATGTACATGATTATGTTTTATTCACAGAGGATGGTAGAACCCTTTTTAAATCAAATTCTGATTTTTCGGTTACTAAGTCTGATGTTTTGAATGGTATAAGGGCTGTAACGAATATGGATTTCACCGGGAAGCAGTTTTACTCAAAGATTGATGAGGAATCTAATGAAATTTCATTCTATATTCCATTCAAGGTCTATTTATTGGAAGAGTCTATACTCTTTTTGAAATTTAAGATGAAGGATATCGGAGAACGGTTATCCGATCTCTATCGGCTGATTTTGGTTATAATAATCACTATAGCGGTTTTTCATATCATATTTGCGGTTATACTTTTTCGATTATTTGTAAAACCGATTCAATCGCTTCATGAGAAGAGCATAGAGATTAGTGAGGGTAATCTTTCCGCACGTGCGGATATCAAACAGGATGATGAGATAGGTCAACTTGGGGGCGCATTTAACAGTATGGCAGATTCTATTCAGGAAAAGATTACTACACTACAGAAACAGAATGAAATGATAGAATTTGAGCTAAATATAGCGGGTGAGGTTCAGCAGGTTATATTTCCAAAGCTTGAAAGCACAGAACGCTTTGACTATGCATTATACCATAATGCCTTTGGAAAAGTGAGCGGTGATTATTATGATGTAATTCCACTTCGCAATTCTCAGCTTGGATTCCTCATAGTGGATGTTTCCGGACATGGAGTGCCAGCAGCTTTAATAACGATGATTATTAAAGAGATATTTCGAAGTCAGGCTCCATACTATAAAACACCATCTCAATTATTACAACAGGTTAATTCAGAGATTACTGATTTAATGGAAATGCAGGATTCTCATATGGGTATATACTTTTCAGCATTCTATCTTATAATAGATGAGAACAACATGTTATCCTATTGTAATGCCGGACATCTTCATTCCCTTTTAATAAGAAAGAATCAGAAAAAGGTTGTAACACTCAATACAGATGGATTCTTACTCGGAATCAGCAAAGATATGAACCAGATATACGAGACGAAGATGACCAGAATTGAGAGTGGGGATAAGATAGTAATGTATACTGATGGGATTGTTGAAGCTTTTAATTTGGATAAAGAACAATTTGGAGTGAATAGAATCCTCGAATCAATACGAAAGAGCTATGTTTTATCAGGGAACCACATTGTAAAAAATATTGTGGAAGATCTTAGTAAATTCACAAATATAGAGGAATTAAAGGACGATGCGACTATCTTTTTAATTGAGGTTAAATAGGAGCGCAAAGATTTTGAATATTTTTAATATAAAAACATATAAAATAGAGACCTTACTAACAGGGATAACTATCTCTATAGTCATATTAATGGTATTTTTCAATGATATTAATAAACATATACGAATTAAGGAGTTGAAGATATTTTTACAGAGAAGTAACAGGGAAGATAACAATCTTGATCATATCGGTCTGGTTATGAAGTATAGACTTCAGAAGAGATTATATGAAGATCAGATAACCCAGACTGATGTCAATATGACAGAGATGAGAGTAAATGCCATCCTGTCAGAGGAAACCATTGATAAAAGGATCTCTCTTCCCAAATACAAGATTCTCTCGATTCCGGCAGTGAGTGTAATCAATTTTTTTCGTTCCCTTATAAGAAAATCTCCTATCAGAGATTTAGAAGAGGATAAGTCAAATCTATACTTGGACATATCTTATTACTATGAGAGGAATAAGTATTATACAAAGGCATTGGAACTATATGAGAAGGCCCTTGGGGAGGGAGGGCTTAAAAGGACCAAGATTGCGGGTATTTTTCTTCATCAGGGATTCTGTCACTCAATTCTTGGGAATTATAAAGAAGCGAGAGAAAAGTATATCACCATCATTAAAGAATATGGTGAGGAGAGCATAGCAGTAACAGCAGCTATACTCTTAAGATATCTCGATGGATTCAGGTCTGAAGTTGAGAGGGTTTTGAATAGTGAAAGCGATTCATTAGGCAAGGGCGAGAAGCTATATAAACTCATCGCTTATAAGGAGTCAATTGATGTATTGAAAAAAATTGAGAAGGGTGGGAGTGCTTCAGAGAGGTCTAGGGTTCAATTTTTTAAAGGGCGATGCTTGGAAGAACTTGCTCAAAAAGAGGAGGCTGTAGAGACCTACCAAAAGATCATTATGGGGGATTACAAGTCAAGGTATGCAAAATTGGCCAATAGTAGAATCTATATCATCGGATCCCTTGTTCATAACGGTTCAAAGATAAAACAACTTGCAGTCAAGAATAATGAACTCATTAAAGATGTTTCTTTTACAAAGGCAGTAAGTGATACCTCAGAAATCTATAAGTCTACAGGTATTGAGAATAGTTTGACTCAAAGTACAGTATTTAAAGATTCCTTTATGGAAATTGATAAAAATTTTTCATCAATTGATGATGAGAAACTGAAATCCTATGATAATGCCATAAAAAAGATCGATGAAAAGATTGAGGAGGAGAAGAAAAGAAAGCTGATTGGAAAGATTAAAAGAAAACCTGTAAAAATCAAGGTATATACTGACGATGGTAATGTTTTTGTAGGAAGAGTTGTAAAGGAGACCAGAGATTATATGAGATTAAAAACTATTATAGGGGGAGTTAAGATAAATAAAAATAAAATAATTAAACGAGAAAAACTAAAACACTAGCCTTCAAATCTATTAACCTGCATTTAGATTATACCATATCCCATCACAAGGTTTTTTTATGGATAACACCATCTAGGCATGAAAGAAGGGTTCTTTTGCTTCTCAGCAGCAATTATGATATATTGCTTCAACCAATGTGAAAATGATACAAAAATTGACTTTAACAAATTTTTTTGTTATATTCACTTGGTGGTGATATATAGAATATAACAATTTATTGGTATATATTTATGAAGAAGATTAAGGGAGTAAAATTCCTATTATATGTGTTTCCCCTGTTGTCTGTTGTCTTATTATGTAATCTGTTGTTTGCAGATACAGTTAAGCTTTCCGATGGGAGTATCTTGGTTGGCAAGATAATAAAAGATGATAGTAGCAAGATTATTTTTAAAAATTCCTATGGATCCTTTAAAATTAAAAAGAGACAGGTGAAGAAAATATACGTTACTCGAAATTATAATGAAGATATCCAAATTCATAAAAAGCTGGGGAAAGACTTTAATGAGGCAACCATAAAGAAGAATTACCTTGCTGGGTTAGCGAAGAGGGAGGAGGTAAAGAAGGCTAATTTATCAAAGGGGAGTGAGTTAAAGGAAAAGGATTCAACATGGACGAGTATGAGAATTTCAATAAGTGGGACTCACATTGTTACAACCGGAAGGCTGAAAAAAATATTGCCAAAGGGATCAGGCGCATTGATCGCTTTTGATCAGGGTATGGATTTCATTATCGGTTCCAAAAGACATTTCTTGATGCCCGGATTTCGTCTTGAGGTAGGATATTTGCGCTATGAAAAGGATCCTGCTAAGGTTGATTGTATTACATCCTCAGGAGGTCTACTCTGGCTATTTCCCTTTATTAAGAATGGCTGGGGGAATATCGTACTCTCCTCGCTTCCAGGTGTGACATTCCTGAATATTGAGAAGAACAGCTATAAGGAGAGTAGCAGCACCTTTACCCTTCATTCTCTTGTGGGTTATGAGTATAGCATCGGAGCGGTCACAATCTTTCTACATGGCAGATATATGTTTGTATATGATAAAGATGTTAATCTGAATGGAATTGGGGGAGATTGCGGCATAGGTATGAGGATCTGGTAGAATTAAGAGTGAGTGATCTTTGTTGAATCAGCTGAAGGTTATTGGGGGTTGAATTGAATTTCACAACTTGGGCGAGATAGTTTTGAATGCATGTTTTTTCCATTCCACAATCCATATTAAATTAAACTTCAAAGACTGAGTTCCATTTTCGAAAGAAGTAACTTGGAGTGCAACTCCAGGCATGGCAGTAGCTGTTTAGTAAGTAGTTAGCATAGGGTGATAGAAATGGATCTGTTGGATCATATATTTCCCAAAATGTGCTTGCGCCAGCGTTGATCATTCCACCCCAATAAAGATTTATTAGTTCAATTGCTAATTCCTTAAGACCACAAGTCAACATAGCCTCTACTGCATAATGGTAGATGAAAGGGGTAGCAGGTTTGACTGCATCTTTACGTTTAATGAGCTTTTGAAATAGAATAGCCCCTTCCTGAGGAGAAATCACCCCTGACAATATCATCCATACCTGAGATGCCCAGGATATTTGTCGCTTTGATCCACTGACAAATAGATTATTATGAGAAGGACTGAGCATTCTTTCTCTAGCAGCGATAGTCATTTTATTGATCAGCTCTCTGGCAAATGCTGCCTCAGCTTCCTTATCGATAGCCTGAGCAAGTTCGCTGAGCCTCTTTAACGAAAAGATAATAATCCCCTGCATAGGAGTTTGAATATCCAATTCAGGGCGCCAATCTACAAAGATCCACCACTTGCCAATGTCCTGAAAAATGTAGTCATTATTGATATACTCCATCACAAAATCCATCTGCTTTAGAGCAATAGGCCATAGATCTCTGGCAGTCTCCCAGTCACCGCTAGCTTCAGCATAGTCCAACAAACTGGATGTATATAGAGCTGCATGACCGAGGATGAATTCATTCCCCTTGCTGAATACCGGCCTTTCATAGACACATGCCGGTAGCTGACCATTTTCGTGTGCCAATCCTGCAAAGAGGTATAGACCTCGCTTCACTACTGTGTAATTTTTAAAGGTTAAATAATTAGTACGTGCCAATAAGGGCGAGTCCCCTATCCATAGACGACGATCCCGTTTCGGACCATCTTCTAACCCAGTTTGCATACAATTTCTTAGTGTACGAAGACCGACTATATCTAAGTTTTGGAATTCAGGCTTTATTCTTTTATTACACAATTTTTCGATAGGAATTGAAGCTGAGGTTACGCTGTCGCAGTGTATTGAGGAGAATTGAATTTGATAATCAAAGGATGCAGCCATGATCTCTATCTTAAGATAACGAAAGGCAAAGCGTCTTGACAGACAAATGCTTTGCGGTAAAGTGTCCAGGGTGATGGTCTCATCCTGCAACCAGGCTCGACTTAGTGTCCCTATAAATGGATCAAAGGGTTCACATACCTCGGCTGGAACTTCGCCAAAGATGAATTTAATCCTTAATGGTCCTCCCATTGCCTCTCCTATCAAATTCAGTGTAAAGTGTAGATAACCGACGATATGTTCTCCAAAATCGAGTATAAGTTGATCCCCTCTCTTCAGGCGCCTCTGATAAATCGATGCAGGTGGAAGTTTTGGTAACATCCTCCACCCCTGAAACGAGCGAGGATCTCCTATTGAGCGCACTAGACTCTGAGGTCTTATATTATTGTGATAGAGCTGAGGTTCGCATTCTTTGGCTATCTCTAACCATCGCACCTGATCTTGAAAATAGGGCATGCTTCTTTCCTAATAAACCCATACTATATGGGAGACAATGAGATAAATATAGGATACTCAAGGGATTATCTATTGTCAAGAAACCTAAAGATTGCTTGTATAAATTATGGATTTGTGATACATTGAAAAGGGGTTAAGAATAACTATTTATGTTTAGTCGCATATGATAATCCTTTGTGAATGCTTCCTGAATGATAAACATACTCCTGAGTTTTTATTACTCATTGTGCTAACATTTGATTGAGTATTTTAATCATCCGGTATTCCAGCCTGCGGATTAATCTGATTTGAAATGTGATGGTCTGCTGCATAATATTGTTCATAATATTAACACTGAGAGGTGTAAGTATCCTATAACTCAACCTTTATTGATAATAAAGATACACATAAGGGAATATAAATAATGAAGATATTAAATAGAGTGTTAAAATTCAGAAACCAACAGAAGGCGGAAGAAGAAATTTTGTATATTCATATATTTTCACATACCCACTGGGATTTTGAATGGTATGAGGTTCATGAGGGATTTAAATTGCAATTGGTGCCCTTGATAGAACATCTTTTAGATACATTGGAAAAGGATCCTGATTTTAAGTTTCATTTTGATGGACAGGTTATGCCTATAATGGATTATCTTGAAATTTTGCGTGAAGAAGATGATTGCGATGATAAAAACAGGGTAGGAGAGGCAAATCGAAAGATTAGCAAATTTGTCAAAAGGGGGCAATTGATCTTGGGCCCCTGCTGGAGCACACCAGAGACTTCTTTAATAAGCTGTGAATCGCTTATCAGAAACATAAACAGGGGCATTCGGTTTTCAAGTAAATTCGGGGTAGCCAGTTCGGTCTTTTATAATGCTGATGCCTTTCAATATCACTCCCAATTACCTCAGATAATTGAGGGATCAGGCCTTAAATCTGCTTTTACCTGGAGAGCCTATAAACATGGGAAGACCCTAAAAGACCTGTCTATATGGGAGGGAGCGGATAAGACATCTGTTCTTCGATACTATCCACCCAGAAGCTACGCACAGATATGGCATCTGCCAATAAAGATTGAGGATGCAGTCTCTATCATTAAGGATGAGGCTGAGTTTTTAAAGAAGTTCGCTGTGACCAAACACGTTCTTATTACTCAGGGTAATGATCAGTTTGAAGCTCAATCCAACATCAATAAGATAATAAAACAGATTGATGAGGAACTTGGGTGTAAATATAGACTCAATCAGGTGACATTGGAGGATTTTTTCAACAAAATTGAGAAAGAAAATCCCAAATTAGATATCATTCATGGTGAGCTGACGGGGAACCAGTGGGCTTGTACCATGAGCGGACAATTATCAGCGAGGATGTATTTGAAGCAGAAAAATAAAGAGGCTGAGATCGCCATAGAAAAATGGGCTGAGCCCTTTGCTTCATTTTCTTGGCTCCTTGGTTATGACTATCCGGCTGGTTTAATAGAGAGAGCGTGGGAATATCTGATGAAACAGCATTTTCATCATTGTAACGCCTGTGCAATTGATGAGGTCCATCGTGAGGGGGAAGTCAGATATAAGAATTCTATTGATGTAGCAAATGGTATTGTAGGCGGAAGCATGGGTAGAATAGCATCAAAGATAAGTACCGCAGATATTATTAATGATAAGGAGAGTTCTTTAGTTATTTTTAACCCATCCGATGTTGAGCGTATGGAGGTAGTGAAGGCTGAAATTAACTTTGGAATCGGCGTTCATAATGATGCTGAATGGTTGCTAGCTAATAGAGATGTAGAGAAAAAACAGGTAATAAAGAAACATTTTACCCTTAAGGATGATGAAGGGAATATGATCCCTTATCAGATTTTACATGGGAAAGAGGCGGGGTATGAAATAGCTTTCTGGGCAGAAAAGATACCCCCCTTTGGTTATAAAACTTATGGGATAGAATTAAGCGATAGTAATGATATAGAGGAGGGGAATAATATTGCTCATGAAAAGGAAAATGTGCTGGAAAATGATATATTAAAGGTAAAGATCAAAGAAGATGGATCATTATCCATTATGGACAAAAGGAATGGTGTAAATTTTAGAAATTTGAATATAATTGAAAATACTGCGGATCACGGAGATACTTATAATTATGATCCCCTAAAAGGTGATAGACCAATAACAACACAGGGGGTGAAAGGTAAGATTACTCTCAAGGAGAATGGTCCTTTATTGGCTACTATTGAGGCAAAGGTCGAACTGGCTTTGCCTGAATCCTTGACCTCTGATAGAAAAGCGAGGAGTGGACATTTAAGGAAATTACCAATATTATTCAATATTACCCTAAAAAAGGGATCACCCTTGGTTTATATTAGCGCTAATATAGACAATCAGATAAAGGATCATCGTTTACGAGTCCTCTTTCAGGGTGTAAGAAGCGATTTCGTGTATGTACAGACTCAATGTGATGTAGTACAAAGAAGGATTACAAAATATAAGGAATATTCAGATAATAATAAGATGGACATATCACACAGGGTAATTGTGGGTAATATGCCAAAGGAAAAGGCACCTTCACCAACGCAATTTCAACGCAATTTTGTTGGGACTAATGACGGGAAAAAGGGATTAGTCATTTTAAATAAAGGATTGCCCGAATATGAGGCCAAGACCAATGGTACAATCGCCCTTACTCTGCTGCGTTCTGTAGGGTGGCTTTCGCAAGATGATCTTAGCACAAGAGAAGGATCAGCTGGTCCCATTGTGCCAGTGCCAGACGCTCAATGTATTGGAAAGCATACCTTTGATTATGCTATCCTTCCTCAGGCAGGCTCATGGAATGCGACACCTATTTACAGGCAGGAAAATCAGTATAATATTGATATTAAATTTATGGAAGTTGCATGCCAGAAAGGGGAACTTCCAACCAATTTAAGTTTTGTAATAATACAACCTGATGAACTAATGGTAAGCGCAATTAAAAAATCCTACAGCGAGGATAATTTCATTATAAGGCTGTTCAATCCCACGAATAAATTGATGAAAGGAAGCCTAGCCCTTTACCCTGGAATTAAAGAAGCATGGCTTGCTAATCTTAATGAAGAAAAAAAGGGAAAGATATCTCCTCAAAGCGATGGAAGTATTCTTATCGAATTAGGTCCGAAGAAGATTAGTACAATAAATATTACGCCAAAATGTAAATAGAATTGTATCAATCTAAAGTATTAATTGCTTAATAAGAGTAAATATCAATGACTGTAATGAATATCGAAAATGAAAGGATAGTAATTCCTTCAGTTGATTTAGGTGGAACAAAAATAGATTTTGCCTTTGTTCGAGCTGATAAAAAACGACAAATAGCCTTTGAATATCCTCAGGTTGAGGTAATAAAAGAAAATGGCAAGATTGACATCATAAAAACTCTCCAACTAATAGCGAAATTGATTACCGAACGCACTTCTGAGGTTAATAGAATGGGTTGGGTTGTGCTTAAGCTGTTGGGAATGGGCGCTCCTGGATTGTATCTAAGCGATGGCAGTGTGGATCCCCGTACTGTTCCCAATATTCCAGGTTTGGCGCAGATAAAACCTGCAGAGGTATTGGCTGAGATGCTGGGTAATGGATGGAGGGTGTACATAAACAATGATGGAGTAGTGCAGGCTATAGCCTCATCCTATGCTTTTGTGCAATCCACACTTTACAGAGAAGGGTGGGCTGGGATTGTGGAGGAATCAGGGGGGAGGATGATATACTTGGGGCCTGGCACAGGGTTTGGAGCAGGGAAGGTCCTAGTCCGTCAGGATAAGCAGGTTGTTTCAATGTCCGGCTCTTCCGCCTTCTTTGACATACTGATAAGGGATGGTAAAACTGCCGAGGATCTGCTGAGTGGTACAGGACTAGCTAAGATTGCTCAATCGATGGAGATTGAGAATCTTAAGGAGGGGAAGCCCCTATTATCGAAATTTATCGATATGTATGACCAATGGGAGAGGAATTCTCAAAAATCCACAGAAAAACTTTTGAATGGGATTACAGGCAAGGTTATTGCTAATGCATATTATTCAGATAATATAGAATCGAAATCAATAGCTAAAGAGATATTTATTCAAGCTGGACGAGACCTGGCAAGGTTGATGATTCAATTGTATGAGGGTGAGGGTGATAAAGCCATATTGGAATGGGAGAGGGAGGATTGGGATTCAGTTAAGGGTGTCAGCGTATTTTTAGTTGCCGGTTTGTTAATAAAGCCAGCTGGCAAGGATTTAATCCTTCCCTCTGCTAGGGAGACCTTGGAGAAGATGGGTTATTCAAATAAAATATATATTATAGAGACTGACCAATTGCCCATAATGAAAGATATTCAGAACAAGATAGGAATACTAGGTTCTTCGCTCATTGTCCCTAAGGATGAGATTTTAAAGCAAAGGTGGGCTCATTTCTTGATTGTAGGAGAAGATCAGATAAATCATTTTATAGTCTCTTTAATAAAAGGAATGATTTTAGAAAACGAGGGTTCGGTTATCATAGCAATCGATGGGTATATAGGAGTTGAATGGCAAAAGATCAGTCTTCAAATAGAGATGGGATTGGAGAAAGATAGCCTTAGCGTACAAATGATAGATTTTTCATTATTCTTTAAGTCTCCAGAAAGGATAGATGAAATAATTAGACCTTATATTGGTGAAGAGAAGACATTTGGACGTATTTTTGATAGAACCTTGGATGATCTGTTGGATGAAGATCGTGTGGCTACGATAAAGAAGATTTTTTTGGATAGTAGAGAGCAGAGTAGATCAGATTCACCTCAGGCAATAATTTGTTTTGGTTCCGGCGCTGCCTGTAGCTCTCTTCTGAATCTTTATGATGTTATTATATATAAGGATTTGACCCGAGAGGAGATAACCAAGCGTTATCAGAAAGGGATGGTTTGCCCTCTCGGCGCAGGAAGGGGAGGGGAATACGAAAAGGGGCAACCAGCCTATCTGACTGGAAAAAGATATCACTACATAGACTTTCCCATAGTCGATGCACACAAAGGGGCGCTTCAAAATAGGATTCATTACTATATCGATGATAATCTTTCTTTAGAACCAAAGTTAGTAACTCAGCGAGTATTGGATGAGATGGTCTCTCATCTGGCTGATGGGCCAATTCAACTAAAGGCGTTCCATGATGCGGGTGTATGGGGTGGTCAGTGGTTAAAAAGGATTCGGAATTTACCAAAAGAAATGGTGAATTGTGCCTGGGGATATGAGTTGATGGCCTATCAGATGAGCGTGAAAATTCCCTTAGGGGATTTCTTTATGGAAATCCCTTTTGCCAATATACTGGATAAAGAATCGGATAAGATTATGGGCAAGCGGGTTAATAGATTATTTGATGGATTCTGGCCAATTCGCATCAATTACGATGACTGCTGGGAGGGTGGTGATATGGCCATTCAGATCCACCCAGATTCCTCATATATTAAAACTAATTTTAACGAGCCATTACATCAGGATGAGAGTTATTATGTTATCGCCTCCACCCCTGACGCATATGTATATTTGGGTATGAAAGAGGGAATATGCTTACAGGAGTTTTATGAAGACGTCCGTAAAGCAGAAACTGAGGGGATTCCCTTTGATCACCGAAAATATGTAAATGTCTTCCCGGCAAGGGCAGGGGACCTTTTCCTCATTCCAGCAGGAACGCTTCATGCTTCGGGTAAAGGATGTGTGGTGCTGGAATTAAGCTCAACCACTGATAGATATACCTTTCACTTTTATGATTTTTTAAGGAAGGATCTCAATGGAGAACTGAGAGAGATTCATTCTAAACATGCATTCAATATGGCGAATAAGTATTCCCATAGAACTACTTCATGGGTAAAAAAACATCTGATTCAAGAACCAAGATTATTACGAAACGGCGATGATTGGGCTGAATATCTTATAGGAAGGCTTGAGGAATTGGTTTTTGAGGTACATCGGTTTGAATTTGTTACGAGAATAGAAGATGATACAGAAGGCGTGCCGCATGTCTTAAGCATGGTAGAAGGATGCGCTGTGCTTATAAAATCTATATGTTTTCCAGAAAGGCAATTTGATTTGAGCTTTTCTGAAACACTAATCCTACCATCCCGTTTCGGGAAGTATGAAGTCATCAATCTAGGTGATAAATCATGCAAGGTCGTAAAAACACTCGTTAACACCTCATGTAAATGGAATGATGATAGGGATTACCTATGAAGGATGGTTATTTATTTAACCATCTATAGGAGGATAAAAAAAAGCCTCCAGGGAATACCAGAGGCTAAATTATGAAAAAACTATTCTACACCTCAAAAGTACGAATGTGCTATATAGAAGTCAAGATTTATTTCGGATAATTGAGTAAGAGTAATTGTAAAAGTGCAGCTAATATCTGATAATACGATACTATTAATCATTGAGAAAAAATTTTGCTTCAACTGAACTCTATAGCTATGCCCCTTTAATAAAATTTTTCTTTACAATATTTAAGCAAATTGACAAGTTAACATCCATTGTTGAAATCTTTTCTATCTTTACTATATCTTAGCGAGTAATAAGTGGAGTGTCAATTGGTTCGTCCCATCATATACTGAAATAAATAATGTAGAATAATTGAGAAAATTATGGATTATAAGAATTATATCTCAAAAATATCATTTTCTTTAATAGAACCATTTGACCAAGGAGTTTTTTTGCTTCCCGATCACTCAACCTATTCTATGATAGATATCAAAAACACCATCCTCCCCTATGAAGATGATAAGATGAAGGCAATTCTGTCTGAAATTTGTCAAATGCCGAGAATGTCTACATTTGCAATTGCTGCAATAGTGAACAAGATAGTCTCCAATATGCCGTCAGATCAATCATTTGTAAATGTAGGTGTATGGCACGGTTTTTCATTTTTATCTGGCCTTGCAGGCAATCCTGATAAGAGCTGTGTAGGTGTTGATAATTTTTCAGAATTCGGGGGGCCACGGAAGGAATTTAATGATCGATTTAATAAGTATAGGAGTGATAAGCATTTATTTTATGATATGGATTATGTTGATTATTTCTCCAAAATTCATAATGATCCAATCGGATTCTATATATACGATGGCAATCATTCAAAAGAAAATCAATTACAGGGTTTAAAGGTGGCGGAACCCTTCTTTGCAAAGGATTGTCTAATTTTAATAGATGATATCAATTGGCCTGATCCAATGGAAGGCACTAATGCCTTTATTAAGCAGAGTAGGTATAAATATAAGATAATTGTGGAACAACGCACAAGCAATAATTGTCATCCGACCTTTTGGAATGGCATAGCAATTATGCAGAGAATCGATTGATTATTCCATTATCCGTCTAATTTTCATATCCCCTAAATCATCTATCAATAAATTATAGGAAATTATATATATTGAGAAAATCAGACTCACCTAAAATATTTTATGGCTGGTTTGTCGTTTTGGGTGGATTTTTGGCCATGCTCTCAGGTGGAATCCTTTTCTCCTATGGGGTATTTTTCGATGCGATCCGCATTGAATTCGGTTGGAGCTATACCACGACTTCATCGATTCATTCAATTACATTGGTTATGGCTTTGATCTTTACATTGATGTGGGGGCCCCTTATCGATAGATATGGATCAACCCCTGCGTTAATTGTAGCGGCCATAGCGATTGGTCTTGGATTGTACTTGTCAAGTTTGTCGCAGAATCTATGGCAATTTTATCTTTACCGCGCAATCGGTTGTATCGGCGCTTCCACTATGACAGTCTCGCTTAGTGTAGTACAGAAGTGGTTTGTTGAGCGAAGGGGGCTTGTCGTTAGCATTGTTATTGCTGGTGTGGGAGTGGGACAGTTTACCTTTCCTATTTTATCTGAGGTTCTGATCACTGGTTATGGGTGGCGGACTGCTCTAGCATGCCTTGGAATAATTAACACTATTATTATTATGATTTCAGCCTATCTAATTGTGGACGAACCGCAAAAAAAGGGGCTGAGCCCCTATGGGGGGAAACAGGAAGAGATCAGCGAATCTGGGAGATCAACTAACGAAACAAGAGAGCAGGGACAGGAACCTGCTTTAAGGGAAATACTCAAGAGTACGGTTTTCATCGCAATAATTGTATATAATATTTTAACCGTTATTCCTGTGCACATAGTATATGTGCATTTGGTGCCCTATGTTATTAAGAGTGATATTGCCCCATTGGCCAAGGCTGGGATTGTGCTGAGTGTTATCGGAGGTTTGAGTATTGTGGGTCGGTTGGTATTTGGAGCAATTACTCCTAACATCTCTGGATGGAGAATGGGTCTTGTTATTTGCTCAGTATTATGCGGAATAGCCATGCTGTGGCTTTCAGTGAGCCATTCATTTTGGATGGTATTTGTGTTTGCTATTATTTATGGAATATTTCAGGGTGGGAGAACACCCCTTGTGCCTGGGGTCATTGGAACATATTTTGGGAATAGTAACCTTGCTTCCCTGATTGCAATTTCCAGTGCGAGTATGATACTCGGAGCTGCCATTGGTCCTGTTGTGGCAGGATACATCTGTGATGTTACAGGAAGTTACTATTTAGCCTTTATTGTCGGAGCCATATCCTATTTTTTAGGAGCTAGCACTGTAATCAAGATTCATCAACCATGAATGTTACCTTTATGTACATACTTCTCTCAGGTCGTTGAACTCGGTATCTATTATAGTGAAATAAGTGATGCCTAGTTAATTATTGGTTAAGACATATTTCTGATGGCATAATAAGTGTAATTAAATTGAAAATATGATTATGCCTCAATATCTGAAATAACTGTATGTAGATCCCTTTTCATATATTTTGAAATCTTGCTTTCAAGTAAAAGAATATTATTTTTGTTATTGATTATAATGCTTCTTATCTCGGGGGTTTTGCCATATCTTATGACAAGGTCAGCTATTCTTTCATCTACAGAGACTATTTTTTTGTGCATTACTCTCTTATCCGCATAATTAACAACCTCACTCTCAGTCAATTTGCTATTAAAATTAAAATCCTTAATATAGACATGCTCTTCAACAATACATGCAATATGATCAAATCCAATTTTTTTCAGATATTTCCCGCCCGTTATGTCATGAGGCTCCTTTGTCTTTATTGAGATTGTCTTGGTAATGTCGTGAAGGAGAGATGCGGCAATTACCAGATCCCTATTTATCTCTGTCTCATTACTTAGATTATCAACAATAGCTAGCGCAACCCTCATCACCTGTTTTGAATGATCAAATATGTTTGGAAGCATTCCAGTATGTCTCATCAACTCATAGCATTCTTTAATTGATGGAATTCTATCGTTATTCATATAGCTTCCTGAATCTCTAACAATCTATACAGGTATTAGCATCAATATTTATATATGAAGTTATGCTATCATATTCTACAATGACAAAATTGGAACTTGAAAAAAAAAATTGAATTAATCAAATAAGACAGATATAATAAATTTACCATGAAGTTTATTCCTACTTATATCTGTATTGGATAGTCGATGTCGAGTACAATCGATATACAATTTAAAATATATAACCTCCTTGCTGCTTAATCAGATGATATTAGTCAGGGAGGTAAAGAGAATTTATCAAATATATTATTTTCATTCGAAAATAATCAATATCATAGGAAAAATCAATCAATAGTTGATTGTTGATTGCGATGTAAGCAATATCATGAGGTTCAATTTAAGGAGGTAAACAAAATGAGAAGTATTAAGAGTACAAGTGTCAATAGTGCGGGAGGAAAAATATCCCTTAAAATGCGTTTGTGGTTAATTATTGGGGTAATAATCTTATTATCCATTTCTGTTGCCTTTATCGGCATAAACAGCCTTAATGGACAAAACGACAGATTAAAACATATTGTTCATGTGTCTGCTGAAAAAATAAAACTCGGTGGAATGATCAATCAGAGTATAATGGCGATTTCAATGGCTGAGAAGAATATGCTATTAGTTGAGACGGACCAAATGATAAAGGAATATGCTGGCTTAATAAAAACAAAGAAAAGGGAGTTAAATGAGCACAGGATGAAACTCAGTAATCTTGTGGATGATGAAGGTAAGGAGATGCTGAATAATTTTAAAACAGAGTGGGATGCATATAGTAATGTTAATGACCAGGTCATAGAATTGGCTCTCAACCTTCAAAAGGGGAAAGCCATAAATCTATCTATAGGTAATGGAGCTGAATTACATGTTGCGGCAGCCTCTATGGTAACAGCTATTATAGAGAAAAATGATAAGGATATGGTAACGGATGAGGTTAAAAGTGATGAAAATTATTCTTTTGCTCTAACAATACTATTGATCGGTCTTATGATTATCATAATCGCTGGTGGTGCAGCGTTTATTATGAGTCGAAATATTGCATATATTGCTGTGAATGAAAGCAGTAAAGCAGCGAGCCTTGTATCAAATAGCGCAGATGCAATATTTACTACTGATAAAAATCTGGTTATACAGGAAATAAACGAGATAGCGCTTAAGGCTCTTGGTTATTCCAGGGATGAGGTTGTTGGTAAAATGACCTGCGGGGATATATGCAAAACCCCTGTCTGCAATACAGCAGAATGTACCATTAAGAGATGTATGCAGAATAGAGGAAATATCGTAGCCACAACCATCGCTACATCCAGTGATGGAACTAAAATACCTGTGCGTGTATCCTGCGGCGCCCTGTTTGATCAAGATGGTAATCCAGTTGGCGGATTTGAGATATTATCCAATATAACTACAGTTGATGAGGGTTTCCTTAATAACATGGCGGATGCCGCATTTAGGACAGATAAGGAGCTTGTGATACAGAATATCAATGACGCCGCGCTTAAGGCATTGGGATATAGGCGTGAAGAGGTGATAGGGAAGATGACCTGCGCGCAATTGACCAACACGCCTGTCTGCGGTACTTCAGACTGTACTATTAAGAGATGTATGGAAACTAGGAGTAACATTGTCGCAGAGACAGTGGCTACAGCAAAGGATGGCACAAAGATACCTGTTCGTGCGGCTTGTGGTGCATTATTTGATGAAGCAGGTAATGTAAGCGGTGGCTTTGAAGTTATCTCTGATAATAGTGATTTTATTAAAATGGTTGAGGTTACTAATTCCATTGCTGAGGGCGATTTGACTGTTAATGTGAGTGAAAAGATAACAGATAGGGATGATGCTGTGGGGGCATTGGCTAAGGCTCTCAGTAAAATGGTAGATGATTTGAGTAGTATAATTTCAAACGTTGTCATAAGCGCACAGAATCTTGCGCAGGCCGTGGAGCAGATATCTAGCGGAAATCAGAATCTTTCTCAGCGGACATCTGAGCAGGCATCGTCCTTAGAAGAGATAGCCTCAACAATAGAAGAGACCACAGCTACTATTAAGCAGAACGCAGAAAATGCTAACGAGGCCAATGATATGTCGAGTAAATCATCGCAGTTGGCTGATGATGGTGGTCGTTTGGTGACTGAGGCTGTAACCTCCATCAATGAGATAAATCAGTCTAGTCAGAAGATAGGGGACATTATTTCAGTAATAAATGACATCTCATTCCAAACAAATCTGTTGGCTCTCAATGCCGCTGTAGAGGCTGCTCGAGCTGGTGAGCAGGGGCGCGGTTTTGCAGTGGTAGCCGGGGAGGTGAGGAATTTAGCGCAACGATCAGGGAATGCGGCAAAGGAGATTAGTGTTCTCATTAAAGACTCTTTGGATAAGGTTGAGAATGGCACTGAATTGGTTAATAAGAGCGGAGAGGCGTTAAAGGAGATAATCGATTCCGTTAAGAAGGTTGGCAAGGTTATTACAGAGATAGCAGCGGCTAGTCAGGAACAGAAACAGGGCGTTGATCAGATAAATACAGCGGTAGGAGAGATGGATTCCATGACCCAACAGAATGCTTCACTAGTTGAGGAGACGGCCTCAGCCAGCGAGGAGATGGCCAATCAGGCGCAGGACCTACTTGGATTAGTGGAGAATTTCAAGTTGAAGGAAGATACAAACAGAGGTCGAGGCAGTATGGAGCATTCAGCAAAGCGTCAGGAGTTGCATCTTAAGGCAGCAGAGGGGGTTAAGAAGGATAAGACCAATCGGGATAGGGATGAAGAGGTGAGCCTTAAGAAAGGGCAGCAAGAAGACATTACTCATACCCTTTCACTAGATGGATTTGAAGAGTTTTAGATAAAAAAAGAATTTATAGCTAAGTATGGATGATCTGTGGGGTTGTCCATATTATTTTCTAGGGATATATTTTCAATTCAATCAAATATCAAAGACAGAAGATGCAGATGTCTCATATACCCAAAATCCAATATAGCAAAGAGATGGAGATGTAAATATGTCTGAACCTGCATTAGTGGATATCTTTAAACAGGAAGCAGAGGAGATTCTTAAAGAACTTGAAACTGATATTGTCAAACTTGAGGAGGAAAATGACCCTGAGATAGTGAATAGGGTATTCAGGTATGTGCATACCCTGAAGGGGAGTTCAGGCATTGCCGGACTTACTGAGATTAGTGATTTCACTCATAAGGTTGAAGGCCTGCTTGATAGGGTAAGGGATGGCAAACTTGAAATAGGGAAAAGACTAATTGATATACTGCTGGGTAGTATTGATTGGATCAGGTTGAGTATGTTTGAGGATCAGCAAGGTCTGGACATGGATGTGATGCGTGGTAATATTCTTAATAGTATTTCAGAATATGATGTTGATGTGCATGGTACATTAAAGAGGGTAGATTCAGCGGATGATTCTACACTGGTAGGAGAAGTTGTGAGAGAAGGGGGGGGTAATGATATACTGGAAAAGGATGTTGGTTATAGATATTTCATGATTAAGGCATGCTTCAAGGAGGATATATTTGAGTATGGGATCGATCCATTAATGATAATGGAAGACCTGTCTTCTCAAGGGCGAATATGTGAAGGAAGGATTAATCGAAAAAAGCTTCCGGATTTTAAGGATATGGATCCAGAGAAGTGCTATCTCCATTGGGACGTTGTGCTAAAGACCAAGCATTCTAGAGATAGGATTCAGAATGTATTTCTTTTTGTTGAAGACGATAATGAGATTTATATTGATGATGTTACCTCGATTTATGTAGATAAAGGTAGAAATGACAAAGATTTAGAAGCTAAGAGGATTGGTGAGATTCTTGTTGATAAGGGAATTGTTACAAATAGAGAACTTGATAACATTTTAACTATTCAGGATAAGAAAAATTTAAAAATTGGAGATATTGTAGTTCAGAAGGGATATGCCACTGAGAAGGATATTAAATTTGGTCTTGAAGAGCAGGAGAGGGCAAAGGCTAGGATCGATATCAGTACAGTTAGGGTGGAGACCAAAAAGCTGGATAGTCTTTTAGATCTTCTTGGAGAGATAGTTATAGGGCAGGCTTCTATAGCTAGAATCGCTGATGGTTTTGATGATGAACAGGGCTTCATATTAAAGAACGCTTTGTATGGCCTTGACAGGACTACCAGGGAGTTTCAGGAACAAATAATGTCAATTAGGATGATCCCTATTGGACCCACCTTTGAGCAGTTCAGGAGGTTTGTAAGGGATTCTGCCCAGTCCAATGGGAAGGATATACGGTTAGAGATAGAGGGAAGAGACACAGAGCTTGACAAGACGGTTATTGAGAAGATTGGTGATCCCTTGAAGCATATGATAAGAAATTCAATTGATCATGGAATTGAAATGCCAAAGGAAAGGGTGGAATGTGGCAAGAGCAGATCGGGCAAAATAATATTAAAGGCATATCATCAGGAGGGGAATGTATATATTGAGATTGCTGACGATGGCAAGGGGATAGATAAGGAGAGGGTGAGAGAAAAGGCAGAGATGAAAGGTATTATAAAAAGGGGGGAGGATGTAAGTGATGAAAGGATTCTATCCTGTCTCTTTATGCCCGGTTTCTCTACCGCTGAAAGGGTGGGCGAACTATCCGGAAGAGGCGTTGGCATGGATGTGGTGAAGACAAATATTGAGGAATTGAGGGGTACTGTAGAGATTGAGACCGAAAAGGGTATGGGCACAATATTTAGAATTAAACTTCCACTGACTTTAGCTATAATTGAAGGAATGCTTGTAAGGGTTGGAAGGAGTATATATATCATCCCTCTGCTATCGATTGTGGAATCTTTACAACCAAGCAGAGAGGCGGTTGAGACGGTAGAGGGCAAGGGGGAGGTGATTTATGTAAGGGGTGAGTATGTTATGCTTTTGAGATTATATGATCTCTTTGGTATTGAACCTGAATACAGGAATCCATGGGAATCCCTGGTTGTCATTGTTGAATCAGGTGGTGTGCTGCTTGGTCTCATGATCGACGATCTTATTGGTCAACAGCAGATAGTGATAAAGAGTCTGGACAACTATATTACAAAGAGTCGCGCAGTGTCAGGCGCTTCTATTCTTGGGGATGGTACAGTTTCATTGATATTGGATATTCATGGATTGATTGGGGAGATCGCTAGGTGACTTCAGCGTGTGGATTTATGTCGGAATAATAATATTAACAGAATATATCATGGATAATATATATTGATGCTTATGAGATATATTTAACGATCAAAAATACAATTATTCATTTGTCAGGTGGTTGATTATGAGAGTGATTGAATTATCAGAAGAGATTGGTATAAAGAGAATCAGGGAATTCTATTCACAATTATCGGATGTATTGAGTAAGGAATCAGAGATTACATTGGATTTTTCAAGAGTCGTAAGAGTTGATCTTTCCGTAGTGCAGGTGATCATGGCGGCTCTTAGAGAGTCACGAAAGTCCGAGAAAAAGATAATGCTAAAATCCCTTTCAAGGGATGTCAAGAAGCAGTTTCAATTATCAGGAATGATGAAGTAATTATTGGAGGCGCATATGAAATATATAATGACAATAGATGATTCCTTAACTATTCGAACAAGTGTTGATTTTGCATTGAAGGGTCTTGGCCATGCTGTTAAGCAGGCAGAGAATGGTGCTGATGCCCTTGAAAAGATCAATGAGTTAAAGAGTAATGGCGATGATGTCTCTTTGTGCATAGTGGATGTTAATATGCCTATAATGGATGGGATCACTTTTGTTAAGGAGTTTAGAAAATTAGACAAGTTCACACCAGTTCTTGTATTAACGACAGAGTCAGAAGGGA
The DNA here is from genome assembly GCA_034190085.1 of Spirochaetota bacterium. Taxonomy (NCBI): domain Bacteria; kingdom Pseudomonadati; phylum Spirochaetota; species Spirochaetota bacterium. The sequence continues at coordinate 65,676 of JAXHTS010000072.1, read as the reverse complement.
GTAAGATCCAGGAGGGAAAGCAGGCAGGCGCATCGGGTTGGCTTGTCAAACCCTTTAAGTCAGATGAACTTATAGGCGTCGTTCAGAAATTAATTAGATAAGGAGTGTGACATTATGGATAATTTAACACAAACTTTGACAAGGAAAGAAACTGAGGTCGTAGAGGAAGGCGAACAGCATGTTACATTTACCATTGGAGGGGAGACATATGGAGTTGAGGTGTTGAAGGTGCAGGAGATAATCGGAATGACTGATATCACTCATGTCCCAAACACTTTAGAATTCATGAGGGGGGTTATTAATCTAAGAGGATCTGTGGTTCCTGTAGTGGATATGAGAGCCAAGTTTAAGATGGAAGGACGCGAGTATGACAGTTTTACTGTCATAATAATTGTTGAAGTGAAGGAGAGGCTGATTGGGATGATCGTTGATTCAGTATCTGATGTGATCAGCATTCCCCTTTCTAGTATTCAGGACACACCTCATTTCAGCTCCAGAATTGAGACTGATTTTATTAGCGGTATTGGACAGATTGGGGAGAAGTTAGTAATAATTTTGGATGTAGATAGGATATTAAGCGAAGAGGATTTCGAGGTTTTAGAAAATAAGGAAAACAAGTTGTCCAATGATAAAGAGTGAGACAAATATATATGGACTCCCGCTTTACATTCTTTATCCTGGAGATTATTATGCAAGTGAAGAGAGTTGCATTATTGAGACAATAACAGGCGCCTGTGTCGTTGTCTGCTTGTTCGATTATATTCATAGTATTGGAGGTATGGGTCACTTCATCGTGCCAGGCACAATCGGCACTGAGGGGATAATAGCGGATGAGATCGCGAAACAGGGAATACTCAGCATGGAATTTCTAATGGCTGAGATTGTTAAGTTAGGGGGTGATAGGCGTTATGTCAGGGCAAAGCTTTTTGGCGCAGGATACATAACCTCAAGTATTCCGGAGATGGGTGGCATAGTGGACAGTAATATAAGGTTTATGCATGAATATTTTAGCATGGAAAGGATCGAGGTTGAGACTGAGGATCTTGGAGGAAATTATAGGAGAAAGATAATGTATCTGCCATTAAAGGGACAGGCATATCGAAAACTATTAACAAATAATAATGAAGCCTCAGAGTTTATGAAATTGGAGAAGGAATATATAGACAACAAGTTTAATAATAAGGAACGGTACGGAAAGCTAATCCTCTTTGAGTGAGAGAATATGAATAATACTATATTGGGCACATGGAATCTCAAGGATGAAGAGTTTGAGTTATTCAGGGATTTGATATACAGAGAAGCCGGGATAAATCTGACAGAGGTCAAAAAGGCTCTGGTTCAGTCCAGGTTGATGAAGAGATTGAGATTATTAAAGCTTAATGATTATCAAGAGTATTTTAATTTTTTGCTAAACAATTATGAAGAAGAGAAGATCAATCTCATTAACTGCATCACAACAAACAAGACAAATTTTTATAGAGAACCAAAGCATTTTGATTTTATAAGAGATGTGGCTCTTCCAAAATTCGAGAAAAATAACAAGGGAAGGATAAGGATTTGGAGTGCAGGTTGCTCAACAGGGGAGGAACCATATACCATCGCTATAACAGTATATGAATACTTTAAGGGGCGAAAAATGCCGGATGTTAAAATTCTGGCCACTGATATAGATACAGAGGTGTTAAAGAAGGGGGAACTAGGAATCTATAAGTCTGATGTCTTGAACGATGTTGATAGTACTATTCTTAAGAAATATTTTCTAAAGGGCAGGAATGAAAATGAGGGGCATTATAGGGTAATGGATAAATTAAAAGATATAGTCTACTTTAGAAGACTGAATCTGCTCGATAAGGTTTTTCCTATGAGAGGAAAGTTCGATATTATATTTTGCAGAAATGTGGTAATTTATTTTGATCAGGAAACTCGTAAAGATTTAATTTCAAGATTTATCAGATATTTGAATGGTGATGGTTATTTTTTTGCAGGTCATTCAGAGACATTAACAGGTGTAACGGATCAATTACACTTGATAGGTCATACAATCTATGGGAAAGCAGATTAATGTATATAAGAAAAGCTAAAAAATATGGGAAGAATATTAAAATAATTCATCCTGGCGAGCTGTATGTCTCTTCGGAGGATGAGTTAATTGGAACCCTTTTAGGATCATGTGTCTCTGTGTGTCTTTATGATGCAAAAAGAGAAATTTCTGGAATGAATCACTTTATGCTTCCTGGTAGAATCTCAAGCACGGATATTTTTGAGGATAAATCAGCAAGATATGGGATAACCGCAATAAATGAACTCTTTTCTCAAATGGAGAAGGCCGGGTCCTCAAAGCGAGATCTAATAGGAAAAATATTTGGGGGTGGGCATGTCCTTGATGTTGAGAATTCGATAATGAGTATACCCTTGGATAATATAAGACTAGCTAAGATTATGGTTGAAATAGAGGACGTCCCAATTGTTGAGATAGAGGTTGGGGATAACTATACCAGAAAGTTGTTGATGGATGTTCGGAGCGGAAAGGTATATCTTAAAAAAACCACTAAGAGAGATATTTTTGAAAGGGTAGTTCAAGATGAGAGAAATTACATAAGGAGCAGATACGGAAAATGATGAATAAAATAAAAGTATTGGTAATTGATGATTCTGCTGTAACGAGGAATTTACTCAAGAATACACTCTCAAAATCAAGGGATATTGAAGTGGTCGGATCGGCTATAGATCCAATAATAGCTGTAAATAAGATAAAGCGGTTAAACCCTGATATACTAACATTGGATATTGAGATGCCTCGAATGGATGGCCTTACTTTTTTATCCAAGCTTATGGTTTCTCGCCCAATGCCAGTGATAATGGTAAGTTCGCTAACCGAAAATGGGGCGAAAGAGACGATTAAGGCTTTGGAGCTGGGAGCGGTTGATTTTGTATTAAAACCAAAGCTTGATGACGAAGAGTGTTGGAATAGCTTTTCAGATGAGCTTATTGAAAAGGTTATTGCTGCCAGTGGCGCTAAAATAAAGAGAAGGATCGGAAAAACCCTTGATGGTGATGTAGATGGGATCAAGATAGAAGAGAAGTATTCTGCTGATGCGGTAATATCCAAAAAGAGATCAATTGAAAGAATGCAAAGAAGTGATAGTATAATCGCTATTGGCGCTTCCACAGGCGGAACTGAGGTTATTGCAGAGATTATAACCAATCTTCAGGATGATGTACCAGGGATTGTTATCGCCCAGCATATGCCTGAAAAGTTTACATTGGCCTTTGCAAATAGGATAAATGGTGTATCAAAACTGTATGTTAAGGAAGCAGAACATGGAGATAGGGTATATAAGGGAGTAGCGCTAATTGCCCCTGGCAACCGTCATATGATACTCAAGAGTGATGTTCAGGGCTATTGGGTCGAGATAAACGATGGTCTTCCTGTAAACAGGCATAAGCCTTCAGTGGATGTGCTTTTTCGTTCAGTTGCGAATATAGCTTCACGTTACTCGCTCGGAATCCTTCTTACCGGTATGGGGGCTGATGGGGCACAGGGCCTTTTGGAGATACGGGATGCAGGAATAAAAACAATCGCCCAGGATGAGGCATCATGCGTAGTCTTCGGTATGCCAGCCGAGGCCATTAGACTTGGCGCTGCTGATATGGTTATGAATGTTGATGGGATAACAAGGCATATAAGTGAATTGGCAGTTGCATAGAATATAACCGCCTATAACACCACAGAATTATTAATTATTTTCGTAAGGGAAATCACACCGCTAAATGAAAAAATCCACACCTTCAATTACCGGCAGACCTTTTTATTAATGATCATGTTATGATGTGACATATGCCTTTAGGATTAATAGGTATCCCATTGTCAAATATCTCCATTTCTAGTTGACATTAGCAATTATCTCTATATCGTTTATGTTTTAGATCCCATGAGGTGCCATTTTTTGTAATAGTAATATTTTTATCGAGGAATTAAAGTGTCATTATGAGAGATAGAAGATTAGATCCCCTTTTTGAGCCTCTTAAGATGCCAAACCTACTGTTGAAGAATAGGTTATATATGGCACCTATGGGGACAGGATATAATTTGGATCGCATGACGGATTTTCTGGTTGCCCGTGCAAAGGGTGGTGTGGGTCTAATTACTACAGGGGAGGCTTCTATCCATCCCAGCGGCAGGGCTGGTGTGAGGGATGAATTGTTGATTGAGACCGATGATGATATTAAACCGTTATCCATGTTAGTCGAATCTGTTCATCGTTGCGGTGCAAAGATCGTTCTGCAGCTAAATCATGCTGGCCGTTATTCTCCAGGTGTATTGCTTGGCAGACAGTCTGTAGCTCCATCTCCCATTATGTCCGGATATACTGGAGAAACACCCAGAGAGCTTGCTACTGAGGAAGTGGATGATTTGATCATAATCTTTGCAGAAGCCGCCCTTCGCGCACGAAGGGCTGGATTTGATGGGATAGAACTTATGGGTAGTTCAGGCTATCTTATAAGTCAATTTCTATCCCCTTTGACTAATAAGAGGAAGGATAAGTATGGGGGAGATACGCTGGCAAGGGCGAGCTTTCTACTCTCTATCCTTAGAGAATCAAGGGCTAGGGTTGGGGATGATTTCAATATATGTGTCAAATTCGATGCGGATGACGGGATGCAGGGTGGACGGAATATTGAGGATTCATTACAAATAGTTCCACATATTGTTGCATCCGGAGCTGATAGATTGCACGTTTGGGCTGGATGGCATGAATCATCTAGGCCAATGCTTCCAATGTCTGTTTCACCCGCCGCCTTCTCCTATATGGCGGCTGCAATTAAGGGAGTGGTGGATATTCCAATATCCACGGTTGGAAGAATAAATGATCCCTTTGTCGCTGCTGAAATTCTTGTAAGGGGCGAGGCTGACTTGATAGGGCTGGGAAGAGCCCTTTTGTGTGATCCGGATTTTGTCCAGAAGACCTGGGATGGTCGTGACGATGAGATAAGGCGTTGCACGGCATGCTGTTATTGCTTTGATCAACTTGTTCAATCCCTTCGCGGTGAAAGAACAGAGGTTATGTGTGGGTTGAATCCTGAATCTGGTAGGGAGGGGGAGGGTTTGATTAGATCAACTAAAAGGCCAAAGCGATTGATTATTGTTGGGGGAGGTCCTGCTGGCATGGAGACTGCTCGCATAGCTGCTACGCGTGGACATTTTGTGACAATATACGAAAAGGATACAAAATTGGGGGGGATGTTGAATCTGTCATTTATACCACCACATAAAGGTGAGTTGAGGAGTATAATAGATTATTATACCCTGCAAATGGATCGGTTACAGGTAAGAATAAAGCTCGGAACGCCCTTTACCATTAAAGAATTAAACCAAGCTAATCCTGATGTTGTTATCCTTGCTACTGGGGCTAGGTCAATAATTCCAGATATTCCAGGTATTAGGGATCATAAGGTATTGACTGCGCTTGATGCGTTGAGAGGGAATAGCATTGAAGGTAAAAGGGTACTAGTTATTGGGGGTGGTATGATTGGTTTGGAGACTGCTGAATTTTTAGCTGAAAATGGCAAGGAGGTGACAATTATCGAAATTTCTACTCTTGCCAGAGATGTTGGACCAACCAATAGGGGGGTGATGATATCGAGATTGCGTAGGAAGGTCAGAATCCTTACCCATACTGAGGTTGTAGAAATAGAGGGGGATGGCGTAATAGCTCTGGTGCGGAACAATAAAAAGGAGAAGATAATGACAGATGCCATTCTCATCGCATCAGGTCTGGAAAGCCGTGATGAATTGGGTAAAATTATCAGCACGAAAGGTGTAGAATCTTATTCTGTCGGCTCTTGTCGAGAGCCTGGGCAAATAGCTCAGGTTATTGCTGACGGATTTAATTTGGGTTGCATAATATAGTAGATGCAATCCTTACTACATGAACAGATATATACATAATAACAAAGGGGAACAGCTAAATTATGACCCTTATTGATTGGGGGATTATTATCATTTATATTTTAGGATTGATCTTCCTTGGATGGTATTTAGGCAGGTCACAGACTGGATTGAAGGATTATTTTTTGGGTTCAAAGAATCTTTCTTGGTGGTCTGTCGGCTTTTCCACCATGGCAACTCAACTTGGCGCAATTAGCTTTATATCTGCTCCCGCATTTGTAGGATTAAGGCCCGGGGGAGGCCTTATTTGGCTTGGTTATGAATTCGCGGTACCCTTTGCTATGATTATCCTTATATGGAAGGTGATACCTCTATTCCATAAATTTGGATTAATAAGTATCTATGAGTATCTTGAGATTAGATTCGATGACAGGATAGTACGTTCATTTGTAAGCATTGTTTTCCTCATAAGCAGGGGACTTGCAACTGGTGTGACTATTTATGCAACTGCAATAGTAATATCAGTGATGTTAAAGATTCCGATTACATATACAATATTCATAATAGGAGCGGTTTCGATAATCTATGATTATATGGGCGGCATTAAGGCGGTTGTAATCTCAGATGTGATACAGATGCTTCTCATCTTTGTAGGAATAATAATATGCGTGATTTTTGGTTTAAATTATATTGGAGGTTGGAAAGCAATCTTCCAATACATTTCCACAGATAGGCTTATTGCCATTGATTTTAATGAGTTTGGTTTTCATGAAGACGGCACTTTCGGATTTCTTCCACTCTTCATTGGTGGATTCTTCCTCTATACATCATATTATGGATTCGATCAGAGCCAGGTGCAGAGGGAAATTTCTGCACGTTCGTTGCTTGATTCTAGAATATCTCTAATATTCAACTCAATCGGACGATATCCGGTGGTGCTCAGTTATTGCATTGTCGGATTGATAATAGGTGCCTTCGCTTTATCCAATAATGAATTCATGAGCCTCATTCCAAAAGGCAAGGTGGATTATATGGTTCCAGTATTTGTTGTACATTATCTACCTGCTGGCGTGTCCGGAATTATTATTGTGGCAATTCTTGCAGCAAGCATGTCATCACTTGATTCCGCATTAAATTCTCTCAGCGCATCAACAATCGAGGATATCCTAAAACCGACCATCCTAAAAAAATTGAGTGAGCATGAAATGTTTAGGGCATCAAAACTTACAACCCTTTTCTGGGGATTTTTCTGCACTGGATTTGCATTTATCACTGAAGGTATTTCCAAAACAGTTATTGAGTCAATTAACATGATAGGTTCCATATTTTATGGACCTATTGCTGCTGTTTTTATTCTGGGAATGTTTATACAAAGGGCCTCTTCACGAGATGTAATACTCGGTGGGATTATGGGCGTATGTATAAATGTCTTTTTATCAACTGGCATTATAAAGATATCATGGTTATGGTGGAATGCGATCGGATTTATTATAACCTTTGGAACGGGTTTGGTATTAGCATTGTTCAATAGGAGTTGTTATAGGTTTGACGAAGCGTTAAGAATATCAGATAAGCATTGTAAACCTTGGCTAATCGTCTATGGTTTATTGATCGCTTATGGGGTGATGATAATTATACTCTCTAGCCATCTTGAAGATATAATTTATTAGTAAACATATCAACACAAGCATCCTTTATTGAAGTATAATGATTTTAAGACGCTTTACCAATAATGGTTGGGGGGAGAGTAAATGCAGGATATTAGCATAGAATATTAATCTTAACTACTAAACCAACAACAAATGAATGTTGTTGGCATAATTATTACTTTAGAGAGTTATACCTGATATTATTAGTAAGGAAATTACCATAATGAATAGGAATATTATTCTGATAGTCTCATTATTAAAATATTTTTGAAACAAATTGCACCTCATTTCTTTAGTTTTCAGTATTTACATCGAATGGATGATGCGGATTCTTGAACAAATTTTATATAATTATTACTCAAACGTAAATAAGCAAGTATTTTTTTATATTTTCAAGCAGTATTGAGATTATTTCATACTAGGTTGGCTATTGATAATATAAATATTTGCATATTTTTAGCTGTTTTTTGCATTGATGATCCCTATTTTGCAAGGAATGTATGAGATAGTAATGTGGATTTAGATTTGGAGGGTTGATTAATGTTGAAGAAAATAATAAAGGCTAACTTTTATGGCTGGATAAATGTGTCTCTTCTTTTTGTTATCTATGGGACAGCCATGGGCATAGTCTTTTACGGTTTTACTGTAATATTCCCGGTAATGATAAAGACTCAGGGATGGGGTCGTGGAGATGCTTCACTCGCCCATACCATTCGAGGTATTATTGTTGGTTTACTGGCTCCAATGGTTGCATTAACGATCAACCGATATGGAACTAGACTCACAATGTCAATTGGCCTTGGTATTATGACAGTGTCGATGTTGTTGCTGGGTCTGTTTGCCAGTCAACTTTGGCATTGGATTTTTCTTTGGGGCATTATAATGCCATTTGCCTTTGCCTTTTCTGGAATAATACCGATACAGACCACAATTATGTTTTGGTTTAATGTCAAGAGGGCTACTGTTTTGGGTATAGTTCTAACCGGTGCAGCAGTTGCAGGATTTATCATCACTCCATTACTAACATGGATAATGCAGATGGCTGGATCATGGGAATTGGGGTGGTTGATTATTGGTATTTTCTCGCTTATTGCTCTAATAGCCTCATATTGGATTATAGGGAAACCCTCCGACATTGGTCAACACATTGATGGCATTAACTCGGATGATAACAGAACAGTAACTGGATCTGGTGTGTTAAAATCTGCTAAAACTTTTCGAACGTCAGTTTCCTGGACTTTAAAAGAGACTTTACATACATGGGCTTTGTACTTGACAATGTTGGTCATGCTTGCTCAACTTTGGTCCCTGTATATAGTAACCGTTCATGGAGTATTGCACCTAACGGATGTAGGGTTTTCTGCATTGCAAGCATCCTCTATCATCAGCATCATTATTTTAAGCAGTGGTGTGGCTCGTTTCCCCATGGGGATTGCAGGGGACAGAATTGAGCCTCACTGGATTTTATCAGCGGCTATGGGGATAATGGCATTATCATTATTCGGTATTTGGAAAGCCCCTTTAAACATCTCTGCCATGCTTGTGATTGGTTCGATTTATGGATTTGCCTTTGGCACAACTGTTGTTATGCTTCCGGCCATGATCGGCAACTACTTTGGTCCCTCATCCTTTGCCAGCATCAATGGATTTATTCAACCCTTTCTAATCGGTCTGGGGGCGCCTGTGCCTGTGCTAGCCGGTTACATTGCTGATAAATACGGGAATTACGATCTTGCGTTTATAGGGGTGCTTATAATGTTACTGTTTGGGGCTGTATGCGCTTCTCTAGCATCACCTCCTCATAAATCTGATTTAGAGAAGGCTCCTCATATCGTTTTAAAAGCTTAAATACTCTATTTGTCTTTTGAGAATTACGATTTACTATTATTATATTTCTCATGCGTGTTTGGGGTGATATTGAATTTACTCAAAGGTAGATGCTATCTGTTTACTACTTAACTTTAGAACTTGATTTATATTATTCTCATGATGAATCATTTATTCTTTAAAATGAGAAACTCATGTATGAATAGCATTTTATGAGACAAAAAATTGTATTGATATGCTGGAAAATTAGTTGACAGTTTATTTTCATTATAATAGTGCTCTTAATGACCGCGCGGTGGAGCAGCTGGTAGCTCGTTGGGCTCATAACCCAAAGGTCGCAGGTTCAAATCCTGCCCGCGCTAATTTGAAATTTGGCGGAGTAGCTCAGTTGGTTAGAGCACACGGCTCATATCCGTGGTGTGGGGGGTTCGAGTCCCTCCTCCGCTAACAATACACATCATAATAAGTATAAAAATTCTCTCCTGTTGTATAATGTTCATTAAAATATAAATAAGTATAATATGATAGAATATTATTCTAATCCGAATATTCCCAACCCGTTTTTGCGCTTGACAAGATTATTCAACATCAATATTTAAACCTTCAATGAAATGGCGCATTCTTCATCGCAAATATTATTTGAAGATTTATTAGATTTGAGATATAATTCATCCATTATCAATTACTTATCCTTAAGCCTTTTTTTAGATACACCGAAATTAGGCAATATTATGCTTAATTGTTTTTAATTTAAGGATTTAGCTAATATATCAATAGAAGTTGTGCCTTATCACAAAAATGGAATCGTACTTTTAAGTACAATTGTAATTGAGTAGGTTAAAAGGTATATCGAATATAGATGTTAAGTTGAATGGCTCCATCTTCACTCTTATGGGGTGATAGTGGAGCCATTCCTTCTCATTGAACTATTTAATTTAATTATATTAATATCAAAGGTTGGGAAGCAAAAGAATGTTGAAAGAGAGATCCTATTGTGGAGAGTTGTCAATCTTAGATATTGGCAAGAGAGTGCTTCTTTGTGGATGGGTGGCGATGAAGAGAGATCTGGGAGGGATTATATTTATTCAACTTCGAGATGTGACAGGCATTATTCAGGTTTTGATTGATTCTTCCAATTCATCAGACATGTTTAGCATAGCTGAAGAGATTAAAAGTGAATACTGTATACTTGCAAGGGGGCTAGTTCGAAGAAGATTCGAGGATAACATCAATCCAGATTTAGTCACAGGGGAATTAGAGATTGTGGTTGATCACATTGAGATTTTAAATACATCCAATACCCCCCCAATTCCTCTAGAATTTAAGGTGTCAGTTAGCGAAGATATGAGGTTGAGGTATAGGTACCTGGATTTACGCAGGGAAGATATGAGGGAGGCTATAATAAAAAGGCATATATTGATGCAGAGCGTCAGAAAATATTTATCTCAGAACAGGTTTCTTGAGATTGAGACACCGATACTTAACAAATCAACCCCAGAGGGGGCAAGAGATTTTCTTGTTCCCAGTAGAATAAATAAGGGGATGTTTTATGCCCTTCCTCAGTCTCCCCAACTCTTTAAACAGATTTTAATGGTTTCCGGCTTTGACAGATATTTTCAGATTACCAAATGTTTTAGGGATGAGGATCTTCGTTATGACAGGCAACCGGAGTTTACCCAGATAGATATTGAGATGTCCTTTATTGTACCTGATGATATTATTGAGATAATTGAGGAATTATTGAGGGATATGGTCAAGGATGTTATAGGCAAGGAGATAAAGATTCCATTTCAGAGGATAAGCTATGATAACGCAATAGCAAGATTCGGCACTGATGCCCCTGATATGAGATTTGATATTGAGCTTATTGATTGCAGTGATATTTTTCAGAATACTGAGTTTAAGGTTTTTGAATCCGCCTTGTCAGGAGGAGGAATTGTCAAGGGTATTGCAATCTCAGATCAGGGGAAGATATCCAGAAAAACTATCGAAGAATATACAGAGTATGTTAGGGCTTTTAAGGCAAAGGGCCTTCCATGGATAAGATGTAAGGATGGTTCTTTTGTTGGTGGAATTTCGAAGTTTATTAACGAAGAGCAACGGGTTATCTTAATTGAAAGGTTTAATATTCAAGGGAATACAATAGTGTTCTTCTCTTCCGATTCTCAAATTATTGTCAATGATACCCTCGCTAACCTACGAAAAAGAATAGCAGATGATCTTGATTTAATTAATAAGGATGAGTTAAATTTTTTATGGGTAACTGATTTTCCACTTTTGGAATATAATAATGATGAAAAGAGATTTTTTGCTAAACATCACCCCTTTACCTCTCCAATGCCAGCGCATATAGATTTACTGGATAGTATTAATCCTGATAATGTAGAGAGAGTAAAGTCTCAGGCATATGATATTGTATTGAATGGTGTTGAGATAGGAGGAGGTTCGATTAGGATAAGTAACATCGAATTACAAAAGAAGATGTTCTCTATTCTTGGAATACCTGAAGAGGAGTATAAACAAAAGTTTTCATTTCTAATCGAGGCGCTTGGTTATGGAGCTCCTCCGCATGGAGGTATAGCCCTTGGATTAGACAGGATATTGATGCTACTAATTAATAGAGACTCAATTAGGGATGTTATTCCTTTTCCGAAGACTCATAGGGGACAATGCCTTATGAGTGAGGCCCCGGCACATGTATCTTTAGAGCAACTAAAAGAATTAGGCATAAGGGTGGTGGAAAGATAAAATTATGGAGAACAAGTTTGAGATAGATGATACCTCTCTTTATAAGAGGATTTGTGGTGTCAAGGATATCAATATTAAAATAATTGAGGATATATTAAAGGTTGGTATAATACCAAGAGGGAACATACTGATTATAAGCGATCAAAACGGAAATGCTGATAAGGCATTAAGGCTTCTCCATTTGATGGGAGACTATTTACATTTAAATGACGATAAATATGAATTTGATGAGTTTGACATTAAGTATTTAGCGACCCTAGTCGCTTCTGGGAAAAGTGTAGACATCAATGAGATTAAAAGATTAAAAATAACAATACCTGAAGCCAGCAAGACGATTGTTCCAAGAACAATTAATCAGGCTCATTATATTTCATCAATTCATAAAACACCAATAACCATCGCTTATGGACCGGCTGGTACAGGTAAAACCTATTTGGCTGTTGCGGTCGCTCTTTTATATTTTATTTCTGGACGAATGAAGAGGATAATTCTAACTAGGCCTGCTGTTGAGGCTGGAGAGAGTCTTGGTTTTTTGCCAGGAGATTTGATACAAAAGATTAATCCTTACCTGCGGCCCCTTTACGATGCGCTTTTTGATCTTTTACCCTTTGAGAGGATTTCTAAGCTCATAGAATCAAATAGCATTGAGATCGCGCCTTTAGCATATATGCGTGGTCGAACGTTAAACGATGCCTTTGTTATATTGGATGAAGCTCAGAATACATCCACATCTCAAATGAAAATGTTTTTAACTAGACTCGGTAATAATTCGAAGATCGTAATATCAGGGGATATTACTCAGATTGATCTTGAAAAACCAAAAAACTCCGGCCTTCTACAATCAATGAAAATATTAAAAAATATTGATGAAATATCTTTTATAGAATTAACCAAAGAGGATATCTGTAGACATCCCGTTGTAGAAAAGATTGTGGAGGCATATAATAATTATGCTAAGATGGGATAATTATTGGAGAAACCCAGAAACCAATTTTATATTGTTGGTTAAATGAGAAGAGTTCTAAGGAAATACTTGAAACCAATGGTAATGAAATCTGAAATCAGACTCATCTTTATTCTGACATTAATCATTATTTTGATTTCTACCGCATTATTATCAATAAATATAATTGGCACTACATATGAATTCAGTATCGGAGATATTGCAGAGGATGATATAAGAGTGCCGGGGGATATAAAATACAGGATTGATTCTGAGACTGAAATGGAGAAGCAGAGAGTATCACAGATAGTGCCACTAGTCTTTGATAGAGATCAGTCCGTCTTCATTGAGAGGATAAAAATAGTAGAAACTCTTTTTAATTATGTCTCAACAACATTATATGAAAGCCCACCAATAGGAAGAGATGACAGAACATACCAGCTAATAGCCCTCAAATCAAAGCTACCTAAACATATGATGTATAGTGACAGGGTATTATGGGAATTATTAAAACATGAAAATCCCAAGGGATTGAGAAGAATAATAAATAGAATAATGATATACATTTTTGATGGGGGTATTTTGAGGGAGCCTTATGATAATCCCTTGAAGATAAATAATAAGAATATTTCAATCCGGACTATAAATACATCTGAAGATACAAATGAGATCTCAATGACTATTGATGATTTGAAGACAATACAGGAGATCAAAAGCAAGCTCTACAAGATATGCTATTCCATTGCTCCGAATCTTACAAGAGAACAGCTAAGGGTTGTATATAGGATCGTAAGGAAAAATCTTAAACCGAATCTTAAGTTTAATACTGAAGAGAGTAGAAGGAGAATCGATGAGAAGATTAGATCTATTAAGCCCATTTATGGCATCCTAAAAAAGGGACAAACTCTGGTTAGGGATGGAGATGTGGTTACTACAGAGATATTAACCAAGATTGAGGTGCTTAACAAACATACAGCATCAACTAATATCAGTTATATTGCAGGAACATTATTGTTACAACTGATTATAGTTCTTATTTTTGGATATTTTCTTATGGGGTTTTATCATAGGTTGATTCAAAATGCAAAGTCTCCTATAATTATATTCTCTCTTGTTCTTTTTTTTATTCTCTATACCTTTTTTATTTCCAGAATTGAAAATATTCACGATTCTAATATGATCTTTACACTTTATTTGCCCATTCCCTTTGTAACGATGATCGTTTCTATATTATGCAACATATATGTTTCTATGATAGCGGGAGTATATATGGTCTTTTTTATCTTTATTATTGGAGGCGCTTCATTCCCAATTGTAGCTTTAGCCTTTAGTTCAGCAGTCCTAGGAGTGTTTATAATTGGTGATTTCAAAAGGCGAACAGATTTTCTCAAAGGGGGTCTCCTTTTGGGTTTTATAAACTCATTAGTAATTGTAGCCCTTGGTTTAATCGAAGAATCCAGTTTTTATCCTAATATTGTGAATAATGTGGGACTCTCCTTTGCTAATGGCATTATTAATTCTATCATTGTATTGGGAATATTTCCTATTTATGAGAATCTTTTTGGGGTTACAACAAAATTTAAGCTTCTTGAACTATCTGATCTCAATGCGCCAATTTTTAAGGATATGCTTATTCGAGCCCCAGGTACTTATAATCATTCCTTATTGGTCGCAAATATGGCTGAAGCAGCATGCGATGCTATTGGAGCGAATTCACTTTTAGCAAAGGTTGGCGGATACTATCATGATATTGGTAAGATTGAGGATGCTGAGATTTATATTGAAAATATGGTGGGCAATGGACCACCTAAGGATCTTACACCCTCCAAGTATTCGAAGCTTATTATTTCTCATGTACAGAAGGGGATTGCACTCGCAGAAAAGGAGGGACTCCCTGACTCCATTATTCAATTTATTGGAGAACATCATGGAGAATCAACAATGACTTTCTTCTATCATCAAGCATTAGAAGAGGCGCAAAATTCCAGCAATTTGCCTGAGATTGATAAAGCAGAGTTCCAGTATTATGGTCCAAAACCACATTCCAGAGAAGCCGCTGTTTTAATGCTTGCGGACTCTGTAGAAGCAGCATCAAGATCACTCAAAGATCCAACAGAAATAAAACTTGAGGGGCTTGTTAAAAAGATAATCTATAATAGGCTAAATGAAGGAGAACTAGAATATTCTGATCTTACCATGTCTGAGCTTAATAAGATACAGATGGCAATAATAAAGGTATTGCATGGAATATTTCATACAAGAATTGGATACCCTGAGGTGAGGGAGATTAAGAGGATTGAGAAGAGGGTATTGAAAAGGATAAATGAGGGTTGAGATTTTTCAAGAGGGGAAGGTATCTCTTTTAGCAAATAAATTAAAAGAGAGGGATGTTAAGTATATTTTAAAGAGAATATGCAAAGAATTGAATATTTCAAATATAGATCTAACATTGATTATTACTGATAATAATTATATCCAGGGTATCAATAGTGAATATAGAAATGAAGATAAACCAACCGATGTAATAACATTCGTTTATAATGACCCTCCCTTCCCTGAGATTGGTTTGAAGGATAGATATATTGGAGATATATTCTTATCCCTTGAGATGGCAGAACAGCAAGCAGAGGAGTATAATGTCAACCTTGAGGATGAATTAAAGAGATTGCTTGTACACGGGATTTTGCACTTAGTTGGATATGATCATGAAACATCCAAGGAAGATGAAAGAAAGATGAGGGAAAGGGAAGAGGCAATTTTGGATATTATTTGAGATTTCAGGTTCAATTTTTAAATAGTATCATACCTGCTTCACTTCTTCAATGAGGCTCTTCTTGACAAGTTCAATCCTCTTCCTGAGCTCCTCTTTCATCAGCTCAATGTTTTCCTTGTCCACCTTTTCACTAACGCTGAAATAGAATTTGATTTTTGGTTCTGTGCCTGATGGCCGCATCGTGATCTTTGATCCATCTTTTAGAAAGAACTGAAGCACATTTGATTTTGGAAGTCCTTCTATCGGTTCCATCTTTCCTGATTTCAGATTTTTGATCTGGAGATTCTGTATATCAGCTATTCTTGCCACCTCAACCCCTCCAAAGGCTGATGGGGGAGAGCCTCGAAAGGTCTTCATGATGATTTTAATTCGTTCAGTCCCTTCCATCCCCTTAAGGGTGAGGGAGTGAAGGTCTTCGAGGTATAATCTATATGTCGTGTATATTTCGTTTAGAAAATCATTCAGATTGCTCTTCCTCTCTAAGAGCCAATCCGTCATCTCAGAGAAGAAGTAGCAGGCGCTTATTCCATCCTTATCCCTTACAAAATCCACGGGAAGATACCCATAACTCTCCTCTCCACCAAAAATAAACCTGCGATTCCCCTCATCATCATATTGTTTTATCTTCATAGCAATCCATTTGAAACCTGTTAGAACGTTATCTAATGAGCAGTTGAAATCCTCCGCAATATCTTTCTGCAGGTCTGTTGTAACTATTGTTTTAACGATAGATCCGTTAGTTGGTAGCTTGTTCTCAATCTTCAATCTGGTTAGCAGATAATACTCCAACATCGTGCCGATTTGATTGCCATTTATCAATTGGTAATTCCCATCTTTATCCTTAAATCCAATGCCCATTCTATCAGCATCCGGATCAGTAGCCAATATTATGTCTGCATCAATTCTTTGGGCAAGTTCTAGGGAAAGTTGAAGAGCCTCCTTCTCTTCTGGATTAGGGTATCGCACAGTAGGGAAATCCCCATCAGGCTTTGCCTGCGCTTCAACAAGTGATAGATTGTTGAAACCGAAATGAGATAGGACCTTAGGGATTATCTTATATCCGGATCCATGAAGAGGTGTATAGACAATCTTAATATTAGATTCAGCTTTTGGCCTATGAGCTACTTTTTCAAGTTTTGCAATGTAGGACTTCCTTATCTCGTCGCCAATAGTTTTTATTATCCCTGATTCCATCCCTGAATTATAGTCTATTTTTTTTATCATGGTAATAGAGTCAATCTTCTTTACTTCTTCGATTATTTCATTATCAAAGGGGGAAATCACTTGTCCACCATCCTCCCAGTATACCTTATATCCATTATATTCAGGAGGATTATGGCTGGCAGTTATTACAATGCCCGATATAGCGCTAAGCTCTCTTATGGCAAAGGAGCATAGGGGTGTCGGAGTGATCTCATCAAAGATGTACACCTTAATACCGTTCGCTGCCAATATCGCAGCTGTCTCTCTAGAAAAGGTGTCTGACATCCTTCTTGAGTCATAGGCTATTACAACACCCTTATCCCTTCCTCCTTTATGTAATATGTAATTTGCCAGGCCCTGGGTAGCAATTCCTACAGTATAGATATTCATCCTGTTTGTGCCAGCGCCGATAATACCACGAAGCCCCCCTGTGCCGAATTCAAGTATTTTATAAAACCTGTCAGACAGTTCCTTCTCATCTTTCTGTCTCAATAGCTCATCTATTTCCTCAATCGTATTAGTATCGTATGGTGGATTTGTCCATTCCCCTATACGCCTGTTAATTATATCATTCATCATTTTTTTCCCTTCTTTGGTTTGGATTTTTCCAACTCCTCTTTCCTCAATTCCTTCCTTAGTATTTTGCCTATCGTACTTTTGGGGAGTTCATCCCTGAATTCAACAAATTTTGGCACTTTGTACCTAGCAAGGTTCTCCTTGCAGTATTTAAGAATCTCCTCCTCAGAAGCAGTTTTCCCTTCCTTTAATACTATAAAAACCTTTACTGTCTCTCCCCTGTATTTATCTGGAATGCCTATTGTGCAGGCTTCCTGTACCTTTGGATGTCTAAAAAGCACTTCATCAATATCCCTTGGATAGATGTTATATCCGCTGGCTATAATCATATCTTTTTTCCTGTCAACTATGTAGAAATAGCCATCCTCATCCATTTTTGCAATATCGCCAGTATAGAGCCAGCCTTTGCGAAGTGTATTTTTTGTTTCTTCAGGTTTGTTCCAGTATCCCTTCATGACTTGAGGGCCCTTGATTATAAGTTCGCCCTGTTCATTAACAGGCATTTCCTCCTTGCCATTGTCAATGTCCACTATTTTAGATTCTGTATCCGGAAATGGGATACCAATACTCTCCTCCTTCTCAAGAGTACCCTCTCCAAAGGGATTACAATGTGTGACAGGGCTGGACTCTGTCAGCCCAAAACCCTCAACAATTTGCATATTGGTAATCTCTTCAAATTTTTTCTTTATCTCTAATGGAAGGGGGGCGCTCCCAGAGAAACATCCCTTGAGTGAGCTTAGGTCGTATTTTGATAAATCAGAATGGTTTAGCATTCCAATAAACATGGTCGGCACAAGCGGAGCAAAGGTAGGTTTATATTTTGAAATTGACTCAAGCAGGGTCTGCGGTTCTGGTCTAGGAATTAGAATTTGTGTCCAACCATTCATTATTGAGAGATTCATAACTGTGGTAAGGCCAAAAACATGAAAATATGGTAGGGCGGCTATTCCCCTCTCTTCCCCTTCGATAAATTCAGAAAACCATTTTCTACATTGCTGGGCGTTTATGCTGATGTTAGCGTGAGACAACATCACACCCTTGGATACCCCTGTTGTCCCACCTGTATACTGTAGCATCGCAATATCATCGAAGCTCAAATCAATCCTTGGAGGATTTGGAGAATATTTTTTAATAATCTCTTTAAAGGGAAAAACACTTTGCGCTTCCTTTACATCTGCTTTTAAACCCTTTCTCTTTGCAACAAGCGGGAAGAGAATGTCCTTTGGAAATGGTAGATAATCGCCTATGCTGCATGTCACAATCTGTTTCACCTTTGTTTTGGGTCTTAAATCGATCATTCTGTTTGCAAGAAGATCAATACAGACAAGTATTTGAGATTTCGAATCATTAAGCTGGTGTTCAAGTTCCCTATCGCTGTATAATGGGTTATTCATAACAATAACAGCCCCAGCCTTAAGGCCAGCATAATATGCCACAACACACTGTATCGTATTGGGCAAGAGAATTGCGACCTTATCGTCTTTTTTGATTCCCCAGTCAGCAAAAGCTGTTGCTAACCTATCCACCATATCCCTGAATTCTTTAAAGCTCAATTTATAGCCTTGGAATATCAGGGCGGTTGAATCAGGATGTCTATTTGTCATTTCCTCTAAATAGTCTATAAGAGTCTTCTTCTCATAATCATATGTCAAAGCGACATTCTTTGAATAGTGTTTTGCCCATGTTTTAGATTTATAAATGCTTTTCTTTGGCATTGCAGGGTCCTCCTGAGAATTGAAATAATTTAACGACCAGCTTGTCTAATCCAGTAAGGATGTTGTGAGTTCTTAATTAGAGGCAAAGGTGTCTGGCGATTACCTCTTGTGAGGTTAGATCAATTTATATAATCTAAGGAAATTATAGAAAAAGAGTATAGAAAAGCAATGTAAAAAACAACAAAAAATTGAGAAAAATAGCTCAGAGGGATATTTCATGAATACTATTACCTAGGGATTGAGCAAGGAGTGGTAATCCGTAACGCGATGGCACAGCGCGAAGAGTACTTGCAATCATAGGGCTTTCTTATTAGATGTAATAATATTTAGTGGATTGTAATTGCATATTACTAATAGTTTAGATAGGTTGTTAGTATGGATAGCAACAGCATATATCATAGCGTAAGAGATTTTATTGATAGAAATAACCTATTGAATAAGGGTGATCGAATTCTACTTTCCCTCTCTGCTGGAAAGGACTCTATGGCTCTTCTCGACTGTATGCTATATTTGAGGGATGATCTATATTTAGAGATAGCCATATTCCATCTGAACCATCTAATGAGAGGGGAGGAATCTGATGAGGATGAGAGATTTCTATTGAGGATAGCGGAAGAGAAGGCATTGGAGATATTTATTGAGAGGTGTAACTTTTCAAGTGAAATATTAGGAGGGGCTTCATTTGAAGGCATTGCCAGGGAAAAGAGGTATGAGATAGCTGATTTGATATGCTCTAAGCGTGGATTCCAAAAGATAGCCACCGCACATAATAGAAATGATAACATCGAAACAATTGTTATGAGAATCTTTAAGGGAACAGGAATACATGGACTTGCTGGGATCAGTGTTAAAAGGGGCAATATTATAAGGCCTATTCTTTTCCTCACACCTGAAGAAATATACCGTCATCTGAGGGATGAGGGTCTTGCATGGAGGGAAGATTCGTCGAACATTGATAATACCTATTGCAGAAATCAAATCCGTAATACTCTTCTTCCACAGATAAGTGATAGGTTTAGGGGTGCGCCAAGGGCTATTAACCATCTTAGCGAGATATCAAAGGAGTATACATCATTGATTGATGATCTAATATATGAGAAATATGGCATCCTTTACGAAGAGAGGGGGAACTGTATATATATTGACATGGATAGATATATTGATGATAAGAGATTGTTGAAATATGTCATTTCAACGGCAATTAGAGATTATCTTAATGAATACGTTCATTGGGGTATGATGGAGGAAATATACAGGAGGGCTTGCGTTAAGAGAAGCAACATGGTTCTCTATGAAAACAGAAGCATACTAGTAAAGAAAACTTTTCGTAACCACAGGAATGAAATTCTTATTTCTATAAATAGTGATTTTGATTCTGCTGTTGATCCATGGGAATACAGAATTGATTTATATGATAATATGAAAGAACGATTATATATTAAAGAGATAGATGTAGCGATCCTTGTTAAATATGTAAATTATGATTATTTTCTAAAGAATTTTAATAGAAATAACAAAATGTTCATTACATTGAATGATATTAATGATTATGTTATTATCAGGAATAGGCGCAGGGGAGATAGAATCAGATTAGAGCAGGGCACTAAAAAGATTAAGGATTTGATGATTGAGAATAAACTTGACAGTTATTCCAAGGCTATTCTTCCCCTTTTAGTTGTTAATTCAAGGATTGCCGCATATATGTCTGGGATCGTTGACAATGTTCCAAACAGGGTTTCTGTTGATTTTTGGATTAGGCATAATTCTAAAAAAATACTTGCTATACAGAAGATAGGGAACTATAAA
This sequence comes from Spirochaetota bacterium, assembly GCA_034190085.1. Classification (NCBI taxonomy): domain Bacteria; kingdom Pseudomonadati; phylum Spirochaetota; species Spirochaetota bacterium. The sequence goes on along the minus strand of JAXHTS010000072.1, from coordinate 44,546 downwards.
TAAGGATAGGGTAAAATTTTCGTTGCTTTTCAGTGAACATCATATCAAATTTGTCATAAGACATCATCATTGTCCAGCAAATGAAGGTTCAGTTCTGGAAAACCTACCGAATAAAAAGCTGAAATGGGTTGTTTCGGAGATTCTCTATAGGTTGAGAAGTGATTGGATACCTCTTGCCTATTGTCATAATAACTAACTTCTAATCAATTCTAAAGATACAAGTATTATAGCATACATAGGAGTAATGGATGAATAAATCAGGGAAACAGATAGCATTAATATTGGTTGTAGTCATTCTAGCAATAGCGATTTATAGGATGAATAATATTTCTAAAACAAGTATCGATACATTGCAATATAGTGATTTCATTAAAAAGGTGTATGATGAAAAGGTGAAATCTATTACTATTATTGATGGCAAAAAGATTGAGGGTACTTATTTGAAAGGTGATAGAGCCTATTTGTTTAAGACGATAATACCCTATGATGACGCAGATCTGATGAAAACGCTAATAGAGCATCGGATTGAGATAAAGGGTGAGATGGATGATGATAATATCTTTGTTAAGGGATTGCTGAATTTTTTACCATGGCTTTTATTTTTGGGACTAATATGGTTTTTATTGGTAAGACAGATTCAGGCTACTGGCAATCGTGCCATGTCCTTTGGTCAGAGTAGAGCTAAGGTAAACCCTGATACAAAGAAAAAAGTAACCTTTTCTGATGTCGCAGGTGTTGAAGAGGCTAAGGAGGAGTTGAAAGAGGTTATCGATTTCTTAAAGGATCCCAAGAAATTTATCAATATTGGTGCTAAGATCCCTACAGGGGTGCTTTTAATGGGACCACCTGGCACAGGGAAGACGCTCCTTGCAAGAGCCATTGCCGGGGAGGCCGATGTCCCATTCTTTTTCATAAGCGGTTCGGACTTTGTTGAGATGTTTGTTGGTGTTGGAGCATCACGGGTGAGGGACCTCTTTGAACAGGGGAAAAAGAGCGCGCCATGCATAATTTTCATTGATGAAATAGATGCAGTTGGAAGGCTGAGGGGCGCTGGATTGGGTGGTGGACATGACGAAAGGGAACAGACCCTAAACCAGTTGCTGGTGGAGATGGATGGTTTTGAGACTAATGAGGGGGTTATTATTGTAGCAGCCACAAACAGACCTGATATACTTGACCCCGCTTTGATGCGCCCAGGGAGATTCGACAGACAAGTAGTTGTTGATATTCCGGACTTAAAGGGGCGTGAAAAGATATTAGCTGTACATTCTAGGAAAGTGCCGCTATTCAAGGATGTTGATTTAAAGATACTTGCCATGGGCACAATCGGTTTTACAGGTGCTGATCTATCGAATCTCATAAATGAGGGCGCCCTCCTCGCTGCAAGGAGGAATAAAAAGCGTGTGTCAATGCTGGAGTTAGAGGATGCAAAGGACAAGGTGCTTATGGGACCTGAGAGAAAGTCGGTTCTGATTTCTGAAGAGGAAAAGAAGATAATTGCGTTTCACGAGACAGGGCATGCGATCTTAGGGTTGGTTTTGCCAGGGGCTGATCCTATTCATAAGGTTACAATTATTCCACGTGGAAGATCTTTAGGTTTAACAATGCAGCTTCCAAAAGATGAAAAGCATCTTCAATCTCAAAAATATTGGTTAAATCAAATTACAATCCTCTATGGAGGGATCATAGCTGAAGAGATAAAGATGCAGGATATAACAACTGGATCAAGCAGTGATATTGAGAGGGCGACGGATATTGCTAGAAAGATGGTTTGTGAATGGGGTATGAGTGATAAATTGGGTACATTATCCTTTGGAAAGAGAAGGGAGCAGATATTTTTAGGTAGAGAGATCTCACAGCATAGGGATTATAGTGAGGTCACAGCGGAGCTAATAGATCAAGAGATCAAGATAATTATTGATACATGTAAAAAAAGAGCAAGAGATCTGATCATGACTAATATGGAAAAGTTTGATAAAATTGCAAATTATTTAATTGAGAGGGAGAGTTTGAACAGGGAAGAGATCGATATGATTAATCGAGGTGAAGAACTCCCACCAATTCAAATCGATAACTCAAAGATTAAAAAGAATGAAAAGGTCGATAGATCTAAGAACGAAAGTGAAAAAAAGGTGTTTCAACCTGTTGAATCTTAATATTATATTGAGGAAGTTTTTTCATGAATGTTGAAGATGATATTGATGATCTTCTATCTGATATTGAAGGTGAGTCAGACTTTGAGGATAAGGGAGAGGATATGCTTCAAGGCGGAAGCGTATTGACAGGTTCTCAAATCGCTTTAACACCTGATGGTAGTGTTGATGAACTCTTAGGTGAGGATATAGAGAACAAGGATAATGATACATCGCAACAGGAGGATTCAACTTCAACAGATACTGAAAATATGACTCTTTCCTTGGATGAAAGGGCGGTTAAAGAGTTAGCAGATAGTGATGAACTTCATGAAATATCTAAAGGAGAGAGGAAGCTATCTTCTTTAGAATCTGTTGAAGGCGAAAAATCATCATCGGAGGAGCGACCAGCTACAAGTTTTATTATTAAGGGGACTAGAAGCTGGAATACTAGAGAACCCTATATTGCAGTAATTGAAAAGGGGAAGTTAAGTAAGGATTATAAGGATCTTGGAATATCCGTTTATTTTTATCATGATATTAATCAAACAGTAATAATAAAAAGAGAAATAAATGAGGCAATAGTTCAATACATTAGGAGAGGCTCCAAGGGAATATCGGATCAATATGGCGAGTTTATATATAAGACATTGTTTTATTATGTTCAACAATTGTGTGATTTTTTTGATATTCCAAGGGAGAGGTTATTCTTATTTGCATTCCATATTGGCGTTTTAAACCTCTACAGAATATTGATTGAAGTTTTTAATAACTCTATGTTAGGTCATTGTTATAAATTGATTCCAGGCAAGAGGGTTGCTAGATACGTCCCATCAGAATTCATCAAGGAGAGGGTATTAAGCTGGCATGATGATAATATTAGCATACTCGATCTGCCCTTTGATGGTATACATGAATTCGAAGAGATAAAAAAGGGGGTTTCTAGAAAGTATTATTCTGAAGTAGATAGATTTAATGAGAAGATCAATAATGAGATAAAACAATTGAAACCTGAGCCAAGAAGACGATTTAACAGAGATGATTTCATGAAAAGCAGATGGATAGAATGGTTTGGTATAGATAAAATCGTTGTTTATAAAAGGTTTGTTGAAAGGACGATATTCAAATATTAACCATAATAGATCATCATGCTCACGTTGTTTCGTTTATTGGCTTTCAAAGGTGTTGATTTATAATTCCTTTATCCCCTGTTTCTCTTTCTTGCCAATCTGAGATAATACAAGAGGGGTTGGCATCCCAACATTTTCAATTTTGGTTAATTCCTGAACCTCCTGAACCTTCAAGTCCATTTCAGAGCCGAGTTGATCCTGATAGGCTCTTTGGATGATTTCCATAAGGTCAGAAAGGGAATCACCCTCCTTGTTCTTTTCTTCATTGCGAATTAGGCTAATTGTTATCTTATTGAGTTCGTGTTGAACGATCTGGTATTGGCGAATACGTTCATTGCTATATTCTCGTTGTATCTTCTCCATTGGTATGGTCATTGAAAATGCATGGTATACTCTACCGTCAGGCAGATGAATTGAGTCAACGGATCGTCCCTTTATTGGCCCCATAATGGGTGTATTCAAGCCACAGTCGCATTTATCCGGAAGGAGTTGACCTACATCTGAGCATCCACTATATCTTATGATAGGTGTTCCATATCCTCCGTCATAACAGGTTAGGAGGATGCTGCCATCTTCACCAGCAGGTAAGGGTGTGCCGTTTTGATCCACGACTTCCACCATCACATAGTCTGAATTTATATGCATCTTTTTGTTTTCACACTCTATTGCAATTGTTCCCCCTTCTGTGGAAATATATGAGCTATAGCAATAACAATCAAATGCATCCTCAATATATTCTCGGGTGTATTCATCCAGAAGCTCTCCAGTGAGGCCAACCTTTTTTAATTTTAGCTTTTTGCCCATACCATTTTTTCTTAGGGTAGCCAGTTCTCTCATAACGCCTGTATAGGTGGCGATGTAGTGCACATTTGCCTTTTCCAGGCGTTCCATGATCTCCACTACATCCAGTTCCACTGGAATTAGCATAGCCCTTTTGGTAAAGTATTTATAGAAATTTTTTGTCTTATTCTCAATGCTGGACATAGAGTTTATATCGAATATGAACGCTGCTTTAGGAAGACCCATTCTGTGCAGTTTCAACATCCGTAAACCAAAACCAAGGGAATGTGCCAGCCATGTGTAATCCTTATAAACCTGTAGCGGCTGACCCGTGGAACCGGAGGTCCCCATGAGAAAGGCCTTGTTCTTGTTTAATGATCTTGGAACAGCGGCATTGAAGTAATCTATTAACTCCTGTTTTGTAATAATCGGTAGCTTCGGTAAATCCTCTATTGTCTTTATCTCTGAAGGATGAATTCCATATTTATTATATTTTTCCAAATAAAAATCAGTATGGTGATATGCTATTGACACGGCTCGTTGCAATGCATTGTCTTGCAGTCTCTTCAATGATTCAGGGCTCTTCCATGCACGTCTCGAGTATCTGTAGCTCTTTAAGGCGGCTTTCCCAATGCCAAGCAATTGATTTATTTCCATTTTGTCCTCCTTGGATTTAAATTACCTCTCACATTCCACAGATCTTTAATGATTAAGATAGATTTAATGTTCTCCATCACTATAAGCTATTTTTAGCTTCCTGGGTTCAATAAGCCATTGAGCAAGATCTGAAATCCATTTGCCCTTCTCATTATTCTTTATCAACAGTTTGCCCTCACGGATAGCATTAATCAACGCCTGGGTTTCCTTATCTGTTGTGTCAGTGAGACCCTCCAGTACCTTAAAGAGCACTGCCTTTATCTCTGTTGATCCTGTTTTAGCCATCCATGCCTCTACTTCCTTTTTGAAACGAGTATTCGGTGGATTGGGTTTTTCAGTCTTGTTTGGATGTCCCAGATTATTGATGGATTTGATAACATATTTTCTGCGTTCAGCATAGGGCATAGCATTCAGCTCTTCAGGAAAGATCGGACTTCCAATGTAATAATCCTGTTTGCAGTAACCAACTGGGAAGTCCAAAGGGATTCCCATCTCCTCTACTGGGAGTCCTCCAATGAAACGAATTGGCACAATGGGGAGGTTTGAGCTGATGGCCATGTCAATAAAGACAGAACTTAATATCTTAACAGGGTTGCGGCAGCTTAATCCTAATTTCCCTTCCACATGGAGAAAAACAGATATTCCCTCCCTATCAATCATTGCCTTAAAACCCTCAATTATGTCAAACATTGATCTCCTATCGTTCTGATCAAAGAAGACTATATTTCTTGGATAGGTTACACCAGGATAGGAATAGGTGAACTCATTCAGCATGCCGATCCAGCCATTTTGATGATCAGAGTTTGCGATTGGCATTACTCGTTTCTCTGTCAGCACCTGCATCATCATTGGGAATAGCATCGATTCAACCTGAACCTGATGATTGGCAAGGTATAAAACGCTTCTTCCATGAATGCTCTTCAATATCGCTGGATCCTCCAAGATTAAAAACCGAGTAAACTGTTCGCAGAGTCCTTGGGTAATTTTTTCTCCAATCCATTGCCCCAATCCCCATATTTTACGTCCATAGGACAGCATTCTATCAAAGTCGAGGAAGGGCTCCCCTAACTTCACTAATGGGGCTTTGTTCTTTTTGTCTTTCATCTCAACTGGATATAGAGTAAGTGGCATGGCTTCACAAAGGGCTACGTTCCTATTCTCTATAAACCTGACAGTTGATGGATTAACATTAGCTTTATCCGCTACGGCTTCCTTTATCATATTCTCTATATTATTGGAATTATTTTTTTTATTATGCCTTGTGCCGCCTTCAGCTTTTGTCGGTGGATTTCCTGAGACGATGCGCATGCCTAAATCCTTAACATGGAATATTCTTAGCTCATCTACCCATAACCATGCCTCGGCCACGGAATAGGCCCCAGCCTCATCTCTGCCACGCTCAAGGATATTCATCTCAACAGAGATGCGTTTCTTGTTTGGCGTCACCTGCCCCCTGTACTTCCAGGTGGTTGGTCTGTTAAGGGCAAGGGGCTCAAAGCGTGGGTGTTCAATACCTTCCTCCATGTGCTCATGTAACATGTAAAACTGCAATAATTGCACCATTGACTCGACTCCAAGGGAGCCCGGCTGTATCGGATCGGACATGAAGTGTGCCTTGAAGAACCATTCGCTAACATTTACATCCTTTTCAGCCCTCAAGCGTCTGAGTCCGTTCCCTCCACCCTTAGGCCAGTAGCCTGTAATGCGGTCAAGCATAAGCAGCATCGGCCTCGGTAGACGTAATTTGCCATTAAAGTAGCGATCCGGCAATTCTGTAAGATCAACAAGAAAATCGCAGGATTCCTCAAGCCATCCCTTCTCATCTTCTGTGGATGGCAATCCAATCTGTTGATCCAGGGCCTCCTTGGGAAAGAATCCGAATCTTGTTTTCATATTATAAACTGGCGTCTCTTCAACAAAACATATCACATCAAAGTTAACCAGAATTAGATTCGACATGCGGGATATGCTGGTTAGCGTGGTGCGGGTGCGTATTGTCTCTGTGTTTGGAAGTATTTCAGCGGTTATTCTGCCTGTACCATCGATGTTTCTAAAATAGAGGTCATTTTCTGTGCTGGCTGGACAGCCCTCGAATACAGCCAGCCATCCGCATGGCTGCATTGCCACCTCCATCAAAACACAGAAGGGCATTGTAGGATTTCCATTCATGTCAAAATACCACGCGTCAGTTGGTACATCATACTCAACCTCAATGGATTCACCAGATTTCATGCTTCCCATTTCAGCCTCTAGCTTGGAAATCCGTGACATAAAGTGATAGGGCGGTCCAGGCAGTCTAGCGATGTGGCGCGGTCCGTCGAACGCTTTTCCATTCTCTCCAAAAGCATCAGAGGGTCTGCCCCATGCGCAGGCAAGCAGTGATTTATAATCAAAACGGAAATCGCCAACACTGGCTACAGGTCTTGTCTCCTCATGATTTTCTATAAGTTCGGGCCAACAATTAAGTGGCCAATCCGGTACAAGACGTATACCCAAGCGGCGTATATGCAATATCTTAAGGCCATCACATGTAGCAAGGATGTCAGCGTATACAGTAGGATAGGGGCTATCAATAACCTCTTCAACAAATGTCTCATAGATTATAGTATTACTCTTGGGTGTTACCTGCCCACGACAGATGATGTGATATATCTCGTCAGGCACAGGATCAAAGCGCCAGCCATCCTTATTCAGCGTAAAGCCCATGGCTGTGACATAAAAGGCAAGGGTCTGCAAACAGGCATCACTCATCAAGGTCCCTGGCATACAAGGATCATTCTTGAAATGACAGGTTAAGAACCATTCATCAGGAGAGATGTTATATTCTGATCGCAAATATCCCCTTCCCCATGGTCCGCCCTTGGGATTGAATTGACTCACATGGTGGAGCAGTAGCAGCCTCCCTGGTGGAAGCTTGGGGGTCTTTGTATGGGTCTCTGCTATCTCAAATCCAGGTCCAAAGCATTCATAGACTCGTCCTTGAGAAAATGCCCTAACCTGATCCACTGAAAATTTGCTTCTTGTGCAGTCAACTATAAGTGGATCAACGCGAGCATCCGCTTTATCCTTATGTTCCCCAGTTTCTGCTTCCCATAGCACACCTCCGGAATTAGCCAACTCTTCATCAGAGAAGAAACCTGCCTGGGCGTTTCGAACTGATAGGCGGATCTCCCCGTTTATTCTGCAATCATAATGAAAGAAGAAGATGCGAACATCGCCTACATTGGCATGTCCATCCACATAGATTTCATAACATAGTGTGTCTCCCACTTTTGGAGGGGAGCCATAGTACACCAGATCACAGCCTAACAGGCGGTAGACCCGCTCACCCATGTTCTTAAAGTCAGCTCCAAGCCATGAGATAAGCAACAGATCGCTCTGCCCAGCCTCTACTGTGACCCCCGCTGGCATATAGATATCGTTGATGTACCAGGCGTCCTTTTTGACATCCGTTTCTGTCCATATTATGCCCTTGCCCATGGATCCTGCTTCAGCATCCAATCCTGTGACCCTGTCTGTTAATAGCAATGGCGGTTTTGGTAGACGAACCTGGCGGTGATAGTGATCCTGTACCTCAAATAGTGGGCCAAAAACTTCTGAAATTTTGCCAGATGCCAGTATCTCAAGCTCTTTCCTGGAGAACCTTGGGCCTATGGGTTTCTTCGCTTCCGGTTTTGAGAACTGTCTAGCTATAGCTGATTGATATGTGGACGACTTCTTATTGAGTGAAGAATCCTTCAAATCCCTATCTGGGATTATTGGAGGTTTGTCAATTACTGAAGTATGGGATTTCATTAAGGTATCTTTTTTATCCGGTTCCATTGATGTAACATGAGATTCAGCATTATATTGTTCCTGGGTTGTCGGAGGAGTATTGAATGCTGGTTTCAAAGCTGTAACTAAAGTACTGTCTGTAAAATCAAACCCTTGGCTTGAAGCATTCATTAAGATGGATAAAGCATCTTGGCGCATTTTGAGGAAATGTTGATGAACCAGAGCCTGTTGATTCACAAAGTCCCGGTGAATGGATGATATAAGTGCATTTTGTTTTACCATATTATTAAATATATTTCCCATGGGAGAATCTGACCCAATGGGAAGGCTCTGATGATCAATTGAGTTGGCAGGCATAACGCTATTATCAATAATGATTTCCCGACCGTCTCCTCTCGTTTTAATTGGGATATCTTCTAATACGGGTGCTAACCATGGAGCTTGGGACATCTTTTGCTTCCCAGTTCCATTTTTCTCATCATTAGGCATTCTAATCAACCTCGTTTCAATATTATCAGGAGTTTTTGTTGATTTCACTTCCTGCACTGCGGCTATAGGGATTTCAGAGAATTGTATAATTGGTGGATGAACCTTATAGGTCTTAAGAGGATTCTTGGTGGAAAGGGTGTTTAAACTCATAGTTTTCTCTTTCCCCTTTAATGAGGTCAAAATCTCAGTAAAGTCAATATGATTGATGGATACTCCCGCGCATATTAGTTGAGCTATTACATGAATGACCTGAGTCATTGATGAAACCTCAGCTCTATCCATTGGTATGGTTACATGTTCTCTATTGCCAAGTATCTGAGATATCCACCTTGAACAGCTATCCCGCGGACCATGTTCAATAAAGATTCTAATCCCATCATTCCATGCGTTTTCCACCATTTTAGGAAAATTAAGCCTTTGCGATGCCATCCCCAAAAGCGCATCAGCGGCTAATTCAGCATTTGGTTGATAGTGACTGCATGTAGAACTGGAATAGAAGCGAATATCGGGCACTGGGAAGGTTGTGCGATGATGCAATTTGCGCCATTTATCTGCATATTTCTTCATCTCAGAACAGTGGACTGCTACATCGTATCCCAATTTGTATGCCCTTTCTCGTCCTAACCTCTCCACAACACCCTCGCAGGCCTCTGCTTGACCACCAATTACAATGTTACCAGGGGCATTGATTACAATGATATGAACAAGGGGTTCTGAATCAATAATTGATTGAGCCTCATCCTCAGGAACCAATAATCCATAGTTAATCCAATCTACATCGGAAATACCATAATCCTTCCATGCTCGTTTGATACAATTGAATTCACCACCTACCTCTTTAGTGAAAACCCCTGTATCTCGAAATTCTTGGAACATTTTGCTCAAGTCTCTCCAGGCTCCAGTGGCAAAAAGTGAATTGGACTCGCCTGAGGAAAATCCAATAACAGCATCAGGAATAATACCCAAATACTGTTGAGTAATTTTTGCATGGATTTGAGATAGAAGGGTGCTTGACCATAACATCCTCTCTGGAGATTTTTGCATATCAGTACTGATATCACTAGTTAGGTCAAGAACCTCCTCTAGGGTAAATCCTGTACAGATTTCATCGACTAATTCAGGGAAGGCCAGCATTAGTTCCCTACCCATACCAGGATAAACGCCAGCTGATCCGGTAAAGACAAAGGCAATCTCCCCACCAATAGGATTATCGCTATAGTAGATGCCTTTATCTAATATAATAGGATCCCTAGAAAACTCTCCTTTTTCAAGAAGGATTTGAGCCTTCTTTTGTAGCTCAATAAGTTCATCGTTATCTGATGCCGTGATTACTAAGCGGGCAGGTCCATCCTCTGATTCCTCTCCATTGATCAGACTATGAAGAACATCCTCGCTCGTATTGCCTGAATAGATATGTAGACGTGGAAATTGGGATAGAACAAAGTGTCCTGAAGGGGAATCAATGTCCTCTTTCAATCTTATAATGGAACGTTCTCCCCCTAAAGCGTTTACGGATATCTCTGCTGATCTGGGTTGCTGAGGTGTTAACCAGGGGAGGGATAGTTTCGCCTTCCCTGTTGGTAGAATTTTGTAATAACAGGCTAATGCCGATGCCGCAACATGAAGCAATCCTGATGCAGCATGAGCATGACCGAAAAGCGGGATTAGGCTCATTGAATCTTCTTCAAGGCCTAATCTCAATGTAGGATTATCTGCTTTATCAGAAATAATGGCATAGATTTTATCAGAGTTCTCACGAGCGTCTGTAAGTCGCTTCAGGATTAAGATAACTGAGGCATCACCTGGTGTATGACATTCTGCATTCAGGACATCCTTCGCTGCCCCTTTATGCACTGGTTCACAACATACATCAACAGCGCCAACTATTGCTGCGTCCAGTTCATTAGCCCGAAGAGCCCGAACAGCTATTTCTAAACATCTCATTCCTGAAATCTCTTCTGAGGATATTGTAAAGCTTGGCCCTCTTAGATCAAATTGGCTGCATAATCGGTTGGCTACTATATTCGGCATTGCCCCTACAATTGAAGGAGCCTTTCTGAAGGGATTGATGTGATCCCTTGCTCTTGATATCCAATCCTCAACATCTGAAAACTGGATAGATCCTTTCCAGCTATCTACCCATTGTGGAAGACGCCAGCAGGCGCTTGAGCGTGCTACCTCCCCATCGCATCCCATACCAATGAGCGCGCCCGTACGTTCTACAGGGAGACTCTCAACATCTGTAATTGCCTCGAATGTGCTTTTCAATACTAAGAGCTGTTGGGGTAGGGTCTGCTCTAGATCAGCAGGTGGAAAGCGCAAGCCCATCATGGGCAACTGATAAGATTCGGTAAATCCTGAGGGGTCGTCGCCATCGTGTTTCCGTAGACGCGATTCTCCAGTGAATAGTGCCTGAGCAAAATTTTCAGCACCTATTAGATCAGCAGCCATAACACCAATGCCGACTATAGCGATCTCTTCATTATTCGTTTTGGGTGTCCGCTTCCTTTTTTTCGGTTTATTATTAAGGGTTTTATCCCACTCCTCAATAATTATGTGCGCATTATTACCTCCAAATCCGAAATTGTTTACCACTGCTCTACGAGGGTTTTCGCTATCCCATGGCTCGGGTTCTGTAAGCAGCCTAAAGGGAGAATCGTTTATTATCTCCAAGGGCTCCTCCACATGTAGTGTTGGGGGTCGGATGCCATGCTTTAGGGCTCCCAAAATTTTTAAAATACCTGCGATTCCTGAAACAGTGATGGGATGGCCCATATTAGATTTAATTGAACCGATTGGGATCTGTTTAAGACCCTCAAAGGCTCTCATTATACTTCGTATCTCAACCCCATCGCCAATTGGAGTTCCTGTAGCATGACATTCTATGAGTGAGATGTCTTCAGGGGATAATCCGGATATATCATAGGCTTGTCGAATGGCCCGGAATTGACCCTCCTCAGAAGGAACCAGCAGACCATGACCCCGGCCGTCATTGGAGAGGCCTATTCCTCGAATAACGCCCAGTATGGTATCATCTGACGCAATCGCATCATCCAGTCGTTTGAGCACAATAAATCCAGCTCCCTCAGCCGGGACTAAACCATCAGCCTTTCGATGAAAGGGTCGGCTCTCGCCGCTATGACTCATCGCTTGTAATGCACAGAAACCGATGTGAATGATAAGATCATCTGCTCTGTTTACACCACCTGCCAGCATCAGATCCGCCTCTCTGTCGTGAAGTTTATCACATGCTAATTTAATGGCGTATAGGGAGGAAGCACAGGCAGCGTCAAGGGCAAAGGCGCCGGCTTTCAATTCCAGGGCGCGAGCTAACATATGAGCGGGAAGGCCTGACATAAAGCGGTTGAGAGGGTGAGGCCTGTCTATTCCAGCTATCTGTCGAGATTTGCCTCCAATGAAATTGTTAGCTTGAGCATCAAGCCATACTGATTCTGCAAACTGAGTCAACGAGTGAGATGGATAGGAGAGATTACCAAAAATTGCGCCAGCCTTGATATTGGAGGCGCTAGGATAACCAGAATCTTTAAGCGCTTCTCGTCCTGTATGAAAAATCCAATGAACAAGCGGATCGAAGAGTAATATCTCATCCTTTGAAATGGCAAAGCCCTCAGGATCAAATACTGAATCAAAGTCGCGCACATAGCCTCCACGATCAGTCCATGTGCGGTCTTCAGAATCTTTGTAAGATTGTGCGAATACCAGTTCTGTATCAGTACGCCAGTAGCCGTCTGGCACTTTGGCTAATACATCCTGGCCCTTTGCTAATATGTCCCATAACTCTTGAGGATTTAATGCTCCTGGGAGGACGCATGACTGTCCAATAATTGCAATCGGTTCAAAGTACATCCTTAAGAGCTCCTAACACTATGATTTCTAATTGGGCAGCATGTGCATCTCTACATCGCACATCTCTGCTACAAGCTTTTCCTCTTCATTGAAGAATAAAATATCTGATAAGGTATGGTCCTTCCCAATCACTTCACCCTTTAGCTCGCAACGTAAGGAACCCTTAACAAGACCATCGTGATAACTTATATAGGTGCCAATTTTTGTGGGTAAAGATTTTTTCCCCAGCTTATGAGCCCCCCATAAAAGGGCGAGCTGTAATCCGCCATCTAGTGCGGCAGCATCGGTCTTCCATAATTCACCTGGCCAACCCTTCTCTCTCGTCCCAACTATAATTGCTGTAGCAGCTTGGTCGGACACTCCTTCCAGGGATTGGATAACTTGAAAGTCAGGTCCATGGAAGAGTTGGTCATTGTATATCTCAGAGCAATTTAAGGACCAAGGCCTTAAATTGCTAGTCATGATTCTGGTTGAGGTTCTTCCATTTCCCTTGGCTGAATCAGTCATCTCAATTGTTGCAGTATAATGTGGGGGGCCCTCCATGCCATGAAGCTCCATTGATAGGACTGATTTCCCTCCATTGGCGTTAATATTACAGGATAGGATAAAATTATGAGCATCCTTTGGAAAGGAGTCCAATTTGATGCCTTTCATGACACGAAGATCCTTGCATAATACTATATTCATATCAGGATAAAAGAGATGAGCAGCGCGTGAAAACCATTCAAGTACCATCACTACTGGAATCACGGGAATATCCTCAATCTTGTGACTGTTGATAAAGGGGTAATTATAATTGCTCACAGTTAATCTCAGTTCCATCCTATTTGAAGTCTTAACGGAAAGACCACCCTTTGGTGGTGGAGGCCCAATAACGATCTCTGCTCTTTGAGGATCTCTCTCTCGGATTTCATCCACAAGCTTATGAGCGCCCACATCCATCGGGATAAGTGGGATTCCCAATTTAGTAAAATGAGACTTGAGTTGGGGTGACACCATGCCTCCATCCCAGGGTCCCCAGTTTATCGACTTTACTATACAGGTATTTTTGCGTCGGAGGGCTTCTTGATTGGCAATCTTGTTGAGAATTTCATTAGCCATGGCATAATCGCATTGACCCATGTTCCCAAAGCGGGCCGCAACAGAAGAGAATAAGCAGATCAATTCCAGGGGATCATTTTCTGTTGCTTTAAGCAGGGAACGAAGTCCATTAACCTTTGTGTTAAAAACAGTGTCGAATTGCTCTGAGGTCTTCTGGGCAATAAGCTTATCGTTAAGAACCCCTGCGCCATGGATAATGCCAGTTATTGGCCCCCATTCTTGTCGGATCGATTCTAACTCTTTTCCTAAAGCTGAAGCGTCCTGGACATCGAGAGCCATATATTTGGCATTGCTTCCTGCCTCTTCTAAGCGTTTTAGGGTATAGCTGATCTCCCTGTTTGCCAGGATTTGACGTGTGAGTGCGCCCAACTCACTAGGACTGATTGTGCGTCCTTCTGATTTTGCCTCATCCAATAGCGATCTTTTAATCTCACTATCCTTCATGGCGTCTCTGCAGCATGATGGCTCATCAATTAAGGGTGTCCTTCCCAAGAGCACAATACGAGGATGAAACTGGCAAGCCAATTCAATGAGTGTCCTAGCTGTAACACCCCTTGCACCACCCGAGGCCACAATTACAGATTGATCAGTGAGTGATGAATCTCCTATATTGGGCTTAACAGCATAGCTGTCGAGACGTGTTCGCTTCCCATCTGCATGAAGTCCTACCTCGATTTCCGGGCCTCCGTCAAATAATTCTTGTATTAGACTTTCAGCTATTTCTTCATCCGAATGGCTACCGCGTTCAATATCAATGGCCTTCACTGCGGCGTTATCCCACTCTAAGGCTGCTGTTTTCACAAGACCTGGTAGTCCCCCAAGGTAGACATTCTTCCCAGACTTACCAGAGAGACCAAAATCCCCTCCAGTATCCTGGACTGTGATAAAGATACCTCCTGAGGATGCAAATCGTTCAGCGACTCTTTGGGATGCAAGGAATGCCTCTTTATTCACTGCAATAATGGAGTCATCATCATCAATTTTTTTAAGACCTCCAAGAAAAATTAGAATATCGACATTGTCAGGGATATCATCTGTTATATTGGCCTTTAGCCCCCGTTCGTTGAGCTTGTGTATCATGGATTGAGCCACGCCATTACCATCATCAGTGACTGCCACGCTGCAATCAAAGGATAATCCCTTCATTGAAAATCCGGAATAAGGAGCAGGTACCTCTCGTAGGGCATATCTGCCGATTTCAGATTGTTGAGTATTGTTAATTCTTGTTCTGGCTGAGGATGTCTCCGAGGATTCATCCTTTAGTATAAACTCTGTTGGAGAGACATCTTTGTCTTTAGTATTGTCATTATTGCTTGAAAATTCTTCTATATAAGATAGGACATCTCCCAATGTCTTGATATTTGCCATCTCGCTTGGATCTATTTCCGGCAGCCATGGGGATTGATCCTTTACAGCTGATAGAATTTCTACTCGTTTTATGGAGTCTATACCTAGATCCGCCTCAAGCCCCATGTCTATTGTTAATATTTCCTTTGGGTATCCGGTCTTTTCAGCCACAACGTCCAGTAACATCTCTTTGAAATCAATATTATCGTTGACCGCCACGTCGGGTGGGGGTATTACGCTTGGTGCTGCTGATGCATATTCCTCTATAAATGACAGGACATCACCCAATGTCTTGATATTTGCCATCTCGCTTGGATCTACCTCCGGCAGCCATGGGGATTGATCCTTTATAGCTGATAGAATTTCTACTCGTTTTATGGAGTCTATACCTAGATCCGCCTCGAGCCCCATGTCTATTGTTAATATTTCCTTTGGGTATCCGGTCTTTTCAGCCACAACGTCCAGAAGCATCTCCTTGAAATCAACATTATCATTAACTGAGACGCTAGGCGAAGGTACTGAATTTGGTGCTGCGGAAGCATATTCCTCTATGAATGACAGGACATCACCCAATGTCTTGATATTTGCCATCTCGCTTGGATCTACCTCCGGCAGCCATGGGGATTGATCCTTTATAGCTGATAGAATTTCTACTCGTTTTATGGAGTCTATACCCAGATCCGCCTCAAGCCCCATGTCTATTGTTAATATTTCCTTTGGGTATCCGGTCTTTTCAGCCACAACGTCCAGTAACATCTCCTTGAAATCGATATCAACAGGTACAGGCTTTTTGACCTCAGATGTTGGGATTGCCATATCCTGAGTAATGGATTCAGATAATGGCTTCTGTGGTAAAGTATTACTAATAGAGGGATGCGGTTTGATTTCATGTTGATCTGGGATTTCCGGATATTTATTCCCTAGCCTTTCCTCCCTTGCAGGGATAGGATTACCAGTAATCATTGCGTTTAGGGTGATAGTTGAGGCTTCAGCAGCCTTTAGAAAGGCCATATGGCTTTCTGCCATCGTTTTTTGGAAAGCAGAATGCGTTTCAGCCGTCTGTCGCTGGATCTCTTGAAAGGCTGTAATCCATGAGCCATAATTGTTTTTCCCTGATCGATTAGATATGTCTGTATTCATAATAGATGGTTGCGGATTGCCTTGCGTATGATCCAACTGATTGGTTGTTGGAGTTGATTTGACAGTATTATTCATAGAGCCCTCTGGTTGTGAATATAGCGAAGTTGTGAGGTTCGCAGATGAATTTTCAATATTCCCTGATGATAGCTGTAAGTTGTCAGAGCTATTTGGGATATCAATATTAGCGTCCCTAACTGCATCGGGATTAGTCTTCAATGAAGTGGACGGCATATTGTTTTTTTGGATTGGTGAAATATTTGGTTTGGGGAGCGCATCTGATCCTCCTTCAGGAGGGTAGGGTCTATTATAATTGCAGCCCATAATAGGGATTGTAAGCTTCGGTTTTTCCTTCTCCCTTGGATCAATTTTAGGAGCATAGTCCTTCCATAAATATGAATAATCAATCTCAATTCCGTTTACTGCAAGCTGTCCCAATGCCTTCCATAGGCTTGTGATTCCATGCTCAGTTGCATTATCCATATTTACTGCCAGGTGAGGTCGTCCCTCAAGGCATTGTTTAACGAGTTTGGTAAGAACTGAGCCCGGTCCCACCTCAATAAAGGTTCGAGCTCCTGCGGCGTACATGGCTTCAATCTGTTCTAAAAATCGTACCGGATGATTTATTTGTTTCGTCAAAACTTCGCGTATATTATCCTCATTGTCAGGATATAGTGATGCTTCAGCGTTGGAGTAGATTTTTATTTTCGGTTTGTTAAAGGGAATATCCTTAAGGAATTCCAGAAAGGGTGCGCAGGAATTATTCATGATTGATGAGTGAAAAGCGGTCGAAACCTGAAGCCGTTTCGATTTAATTTTCTCTTTTGCTAAGGCTTCTTCTGCTACTTCGATGGATGATGTAGAACCGGAGAGAACAACCTGTTTAGGGCTGTTGTGATTAGCGATTATAACATCGCTCTCAAGATTATCAAGCAGGGGCTGAATTTTTTCCAAAGATTCAGGGACAGCGGTCATGCTCCCTGGTACACTTGAAGCGGATGCCATTAGTTCTCCTCTTTTTCTGGCTAAGGTAATGACATTCATCTCATCAAGCACACCAGCCTCGAATAGCGCGGTCACCTCGCCTAAACTGTGACCTCCAACGCAGACAGGTTGTAGGCCGAGAGATTTTATTAACGCCAGCATTGCAAGACTCATGGTGCTGATAGCTGGCTGTGCCCATTCAGTACTGGTTAGTCTTTTTATATTCTCCCTTTTCTTATCTTCAGAGAATACTGGACGCGGGAAGACGATCTCATGAAGAGAGTTTTCGCCATCCATTGGGATTGATGCGGATAGATCCCATATCTCCCTAACATCATCTATATACATAGCCAGCTCTGCTCCCATGCCAAGGTATTGGCTTCCCTGACCTGGGAAGAGAAAAGCAATGGGGCCTGGTTTGGTATCCTGCATATTATAGTATATTCCATTGGGTAAATATAAGGGATTGCTTCCATTTGTTGGGATGGCATCTATAGATTGGTTAATCTTTGCTTTAAGATCATTTTCATCGGTCGATATGATAGCCAGTTTCGCTGGTAGTTCATGTTTGAATTCTATCTGACTATTTTTGACAATGTATAGAAAGATGCCCTCTTCATCAAGATTCGTAATAGTGTCTTGACATTGTTTTATTAGGCTGCTCACGTCTTTTGCGCTTAAAAGAAATAACTCGTTTGGGAATGTGCGATGACGCCATGCGCGTTTACCTGATCCTCTGTATTCTTCCATTGTTACATGAAAATTGGTTCCTCCAAAACCGAATGAGCTAACGGATGCCCTTCTGGGATATGAATCATCCCTTATCCATGGGCGAGTCTCAGTATTGAGATAAAATGGCGAATTCTCTATATTTAATTTGGGATCAGGTTTCTTTACCTTTATGGTTGGTGGAAGGATCTTGTTGTGTAGAGCCATGATCGCTTTTATTATGCCTGCAGCCGCTGCCGCGCTCTTCGTATGTCCGATCTGAGACTTGACCGATCCAAGAGCGCACCATTGCCGGTCTTCTCGAGCAGTTTCATCAAAGATCATGCTAAGCGCCTCAACTTCAACCACATCACCTGCCAAAGTCCCTGTCCCATGTGCCTCTATCAATTCCACTGTTGATGGACTATATCCTGCTGCATCATAGCATCTCCGTAATGCCTTTGCTTGTCCCTTTGGTAAGGGGGAGTATATGCTTGTGCCACTCCCATCGGATGATGTTCCAATCCCTCTAATTATCGCATATATCCTATCCCCATCGCGTTCAGCGTCCTCTAGTCGTTTTAGCGCTATCATCCCAAGACCTTCACCAAGTACCATACCATCGGAATCTTCCGAAAAGGGGCGACAATCACCGGTGCGGGAGAGCGCTGGCGTTTTGCTGAAGCTGACATACAGGAAGGGATCATTCGTTGTATCAACGCCTCCGGTAATAACAAGGTCAGATTGTCTCATCCAGAGTTCATTAAGCGCCATAGAGAGTGCTGAAAATGAACTTGCACAAGCAGAGTCGGATGTGCAGTTAGTGCCTCCAATATCGAAGTGATTGGCGATGCGTCCTGCAACAACATTCCCCAGTAATCCAGGGAAGGTGCTCTCTTTCCATTCCTGATAATTGTCTGTAATTTTATTACAAATAATTTGAGCCTGATCCTCTGCGATACCCTCCTCCCTTAGTGCTTTTATCCAGATTGGTCTGCCTAACCTGCTTGCCATCTCTCCGAGTAGCTCCAGTCCAGCGGCTACTCCTATTATAACACTGATGCGATCGCGGTCCATTTTGCTGAATTGCCCCTGTGCTGCGTCTTCTAAAACCTGTTTTGCCACAATGAGAGCCAACAATTGGGAGGTGTCAGTGCTGGCAAGATTTGTGGGTGGAATGCCAAACTCAATAGGATCAAAATCTATTGGGGATAGGAATGCCCCAGTTTTACAGTATGTCTTATCTGGCGCAAGTGGATCTGGGTCATAGCAGTCATCTATGAGCCAGTGTGTCGGTGGTATTTCTGTTATCATATCCCTCCCAGTTAATATATCTCTCCAATAACCACAAGCATCTTTGGAGCCTGGGAAGAACGCGCCTATACCTACTATTGCAATTGGGGATATTTTTGGTTTTGCTGTTTTATTTTTTTTATTCAATCTGCCAGTAGTCTCTTTTCGTTTAGACATTAATATAATCTCCTAGTAATTCAATTTTCAATAGAGAGGTCTGGGTTGATAGTTAAATGATAATCCTGGAACAGGAACTCCATAGGTGCGGAGTTGTTGGGCCCTTGTAACAACCGCAGCCCCTTCCAGAAGATTTAAGGCGATATCGACAACCGTTCTATTTTCTGTCTCACTCAGAAAGGAGCCATTAACCCATGCATTGAATGCCCCCATAGATGGGCCGCAACATATCTGATAATCAACACGGTGTGCAGGATCACCATCAATGGCCCATTGACCTGTATTGCCAAGGTACCAGCGAAACACAAGGGCCATGCGATATTTGGGGTCCAGTTCCGCTTTTTCGATCTCCTTGGTATTCCTGCTCATAAAGAATCGATGTGTCTCTGACCAAATATCCTCTAAAGATGTTTTGAAAATCTCCTTCTCAAGGCGTAACTTTATAGATGAAGGAATAGCCTCAATGGAATCATAGGTACTATATATTTCATAAAGCTGTGCAGCCCGATTGCAAAACATGGTTCCACGCTTGAGTACCTGAACCTTTACCCCCAGTTCAAACATATCAGCGGCTGGCGCCATTGCCACATCCGCTACATCCGCCAGGGCCAGCATCTTCCTTCCTTCATGTGATAGGCCAGACTCGATTGCTGACTGATTGATAGAACCAGTTAATACATATGCCGCACCCATAGAAAATGCAGCCGCTATTGCAGATGGAGTGCCAATACCACCAGCAGCCCCTACTCTAATGGAACGAGTATATTCATTATGGATCATTACGTCATCTCTTATACCAAGAATTGTTGGGAAAATAGCAGTGAGGGGTCGGTTATCCGTATGACCACCTGAATCCGCTTCAACGGTAATATCTTCAGCTATAGGGATATGGCTGGCCAGCGAGGCCTCCATTGATGTTATTTTTCCCTTTGAAGCAAGGTGATCGAGTATATCCTTGGGCGCTGGTGACATAAACATTTTGGCAATTTCGGGACGCGAAAGTTTTGCAAAGATATAATTTTTTCGAAGTATTCGACCATTTTGGTCGGTTTGTAGACCAGCGCAAGCATAGCGAACAATGCTTGGTGATAAGGCCATGAATGCAGAGGCAGAAACCCTTTGAACGCCACGATTCAGATAAAGATCCACTAGTGCCTCTTCCAATTCCGGTTCCGTTGGCGAATAGATTAAATTGCTACCCCAGGAT
Source organism: Spirochaetota bacterium (assembly GCA_034190085.1). Taxonomy (NCBI): domain Bacteria; kingdom Pseudomonadati; phylum Spirochaetota; species Spirochaetota bacterium. The sequence goes on along the minus strand of JAXHTS010000072.1, from coordinate 23,763 downwards.
AGTCCAGAATCTCTAAGTGCTGACTGGATATCATTCAGAGACTTCTCAAGTTCAGGGAGAGACATGCCTGCAGCCCCAAAAAAACCTATCATTCCAGCGCGAGCCATTTGTATCACCATTTTTGATGAAGTGATGCCACGGAACATCGCTCCTGCGATGTAAGGGAAGCGGAGATGATGTACCTCTAAGAAGGATCGATCTCCTAACCATTCAGGATATAGTGCTGGGAGGGTAGACATTAGGGGGTAGGTAGAATTGTTGTGTTGGTTTATTGATAATATCTGTCCACGTCTCCCCAATCCTAAACGTCTGCTATAATTATCATATATAATATGAATGGGTTCTCGAATTTTTGGTATGACTGTAAGCAAGTCATTGGCTGTAAATGCAGGGGGTGCTGTGTCTGGCATCCATGCGCCTATTGGGAGAAGTTCCTTAGTTTGCACTATTCCTCATTCCTTTTGTATAAAAAATTGATAATTGTGACTAATTTGAATTTAAGTGATTTTTTTATAGCTTCAATAATCCAGAGAATCCCAACTTTAATGTTATATATATTTATTTTTATGATATATATTTAGATTAATCAAAATTTTCAATGACGTCAAGTCTTTGTATTAACTTAAACGCGATAAGATAATTATTTATTTTTTTTTTAAATATCCAAAGGAATACATTGTTAATAGAAGTATATGGCGCTTCGAGTAATTCTTCATTTCAACTGATAATTAGCTTATCCTATTATGCTCTTTTGTAGTAAAGACATACATATATAATGAATAAATTAATACTTCCCTTTCCCATTAAGAGTAAACTCGTAGTTAAATATTCTTAAAAGCAGAATAAAACAATAAAGAAAGAAGGTTACTTCATAATATATGAGGTTAAGAAAAAGGGCCTTTCTTTTATAAGAGATGTGGGAGAAAGATTATTCCTTAAATTATATATAACCCTATCAAGCATATTAAAGATTCATAATTGTCAAATGAGTATTATTGTATTATATTAAAATAAAGTATTTGATTATAATGAATCAGGTCAAATCCTTTTTTTTGTTTTTAAGATTATTGTTATTAGTATTCTATAATTTGCTTTCAAGGCAGTATCTTTTCATAATTTTGCATATAATTAAGATAATGTAGAGTGGAGAGGAATGATGAGTATGAGAATATTTGTGTTGTTGAACTATTGATTATTTGTAATTAGATTTCGACACTCTTATTAATATTTTAAGGGGAGTTGGAGTGAGATAGATATTAATATTGATAGAATATATAAAGTAAATGTTAGGATTTAATTTGACGACAATAATCATGAGGTAATTGGAATGAATACTATATTTTTGTTAAAGATATAATTTTTTATAATTAATTCAAGTTAGAAAATTTGACTATTTCATTGAGTTTGGTTATCTTATAGTTAATCAAACATTTTCAACCGACTGGTCGATCTGCTTGAGTGATGTTAATCCTAGTAACAAATCTGTAAGATAAGCTATCAAAACTGGTTGGAATGAGGGAGTAAGCCTGTGTAAATTTCAGATTCAATGCGTATACAGGATTCCCAGTTTAATTTAAATGAAAAATATTACAAACCATTGATCAAATCTAAAAAATCCTAAATAGTAAAATGAGTGAAATTAAGAAGAGAGTAATTTCATTAAATGTTAAAAGAAACGAAGAGCCTGTATCTGCCTATTTGGGATGTGTTTCCCAAAATGCATATTCCATGCTTGAGAATAATATCGAATCAATCTTAGAAAGCAATAAATTGCGATATTTTTCATCTTTAAGATTTGAAAAACGTAAAAAGGATTATCTTACAGGCAGGTATATGGCAAAATCTGTTGTGGCAGAATATCTACATGAAACCAATTTAGCTGCAATAGAAATTGCAAACGGTGTATTCAATCAACCCTTTGTGAAGTATAATGGGCCGGATATTCCGGGGGTGAGCTTAAGTCACAGTTATGATTGGTCAGTAGCGCTTTCATTTCCATATGGACATCCTATGGGAATTGATATTGAAAAGGTTGATTTAGAGGAACTAGATATTATTAAAGGCCAACTTACTGAAGATGAGATACGTCTTATACATGAGAGTGGGATAAAGGAGGAAATCACATATTTCCAAACCTGGACCATGAAGGAGGCCCTATCAAAGGTTTTAAAATGCGGATTAACCACCCCTTTTACAGTTTTGGAGATAGATAAACCTCATTTTCAATCCAATGGAGTAGCAACATGTCTATTTAAAAATTTTGGTCAATACAAATGCCACTCCTGGATAATAAAAGGATATGCATTATCAATTGTACTGCCCAAAAATTCAGAGATGAAGATGGATATACGCTCTCTTTTCCCCTAACTAAACTATGACTAGTCAAAATCAAGCAGCATTTATTTCCATTATAGTTCAAAAACACAGAGCAATTCCTTAGCTGTTATCCTGGTCTCTGATGGATATCCAAAGGCGTTATTGATATAAATCCTGTTGTCTTTATTGACATGCATATTAACATGACTATGTCCATATATATGGATTTGCGAATCCAACACATTTATCTGTTCTTCAAGCAGTGTAGTTCCAAGCACTGGATAGAGTAGCCTTTTTGAGGGTGGAATGTATATGGGCATGAGATCTATTCGAGGCAAGAAGTGGGAATAGGTAATAATAAAATCGTTTTTAGTTTGTAAAAATTCTTCATTGATTGAAATAAAATAATGGGTAATCTTGGTCTCATCAAAATCATATGGCCATTTACACGCTGTGAAATCCAACCAAATATGTAATAACTCCTTCGATGGTTGACCGAATGAAAAATCAAACCAGCCGTATAGAGGAATAATGGACACTGAATCAAATTTAGCTGGTTTCATATTAATGCCGTAATCATTGGCAATTTTTTTTATTATGTTAAATTTATCTATAGAGTTTTTAATATTATTTCTATAAGTCCATAGGTCATGATTTCCGGGAAGATACATTACTTCGTGAAATTTGAGTTTCAACGCCTCAAAGGCTTTTGATAGGGATGGAATAATATCTGTAATGTCACCGGCTAAAATTAGGATATCATCTTTATAATCATATTCAGAGAGGCTGTAGAGCCATTTATGATTTTCTTCATAATCAATGTGAATGTCTGATAGAGCGAATATCTTCAATTTACTATCCCCCAGATGGTGATTCTACTAGGCTAAGAAATAATAGTATTCATCATTGAGCAAATGAGTTCGGTTTTAATAAAATTGTGCTTAATCCTTCTTCTTAAACCTTGGCTTGAAGATAATAATAAGAGCTGGTAAAAAGAATAAATCCCCTATAAGCGCAAAGCACATCGATAGCGCAGTTAGTGTGCCAAATGCTTGTGTCGGCTTAATTGATCCTAAAACTAAAACAAAAAAACCCAAGATTAACACAAGGGTTGTAATGACTATTGGCTTGCCAACGTCTTTATAGGTTTTTAATATAGAGGATCGGTTATCCATACCAGAGGATCCGTTTCTTATGAACCATATAAGATAATGGATAGTATCATCAACAGCAATGCCGATTGTAACGCTAGCAATCATTATTGTTGTTACATCAAGAGGGATGTTTAGCCAGCCCATTATGCCAAGTGTTAGGATTATCGGGAACAGGTTAGGAATCATACTTATAATAGTAAGCTTAGCGTTTCTACAGACGAAAAACATCATAAAGAAGATGAATACAAAAGCGTAAAGAAAACTCTTTATCTGACTTGTCTGTAGATTATCTGCAATATTCAAGGATAGGGGAGAGAGTCCTGTAAAGTTATAGGAGTAGTTTTCACCGGTCTTCCTCTTCATATAATTATTAACAAACTTATAGTTTCTCTTAGCTATTATATTTGAGCTTCCCTTGGATTGAAAGGATATCCTTGCCTCTCTATAGTCAGGAGATATTATCCTATCCAAAACTTCTATATCTGCCAATTCATAATAATCGATTATATCAATCTGCTTTTCTGGAATTCTATAGTATTCTTCTTTATTATTATTAAAGGCCCTATGAATTTCCTTAAAATAATCAGCTATAGAAAAAGAAATGGAAAAATGTTTTATGTCTCTCATAAGATCATTCTGTATCTCCTCAATTAACTTTAGGCTATGGGGATGAGTAAAGTCAAATTCTTCAGATTTGGCTTTAACTAGAATCACATGCGGAATATTGCCACCAAGGTTTTCCTCAATGAATTTTATATCAGATTTTATCTTATTGCCATCCGGTAGGTATGTATCAATATTGGTCTCAAATCTTAACCTCGTTATACCTATTACAGCAATTATTAGAATTAAAACAAAGAATACTATTATAGCCTTATAGTTAGTTATTGTAAAACCGCCAAATTTGAGCAATATATTTGTAAATAAACTCTCCCTACTTGGTGGGTCCATCAATTGCTTCGATGAGGTTGACATCATTCTGTGATTAGTTTCATTTGAATTATTCTTTTCAAATCTTCTTTTGAATAGTATAAGTGTCGATGGTAGAAAGGTAAATGTCATGAAGAAGGCCATCATGATGCCTATAGAGGTGAAAATGCCGACAATTTTTACAGGTCTAACAGTTGCAGTGATAAATGATAAGAACCCGATACCAGTTGTAAGACTCGTAAATAGACATGGAAGCCAAATTGATTTTGCTGCATTGGTTACAGATGTAGTATAGTCATTACCCTTTATTACGTGCATCTCCCTATAATGAGATAAGAGATGAATTGCGTCAGCTACTGAAATAGCGAGGAGTACTGGGGCAATGATTGTGGTAACCATATTCATCGATTCATTGCACAAGGTGAAAAAACCAATTGCCCAGATACCTATTAATCCTAAATTTAACTGACAGAGTATTGAGAGTGATATTTTCTTTAGCATTAGAGCTATGATGCTAAATATAATAAGCAGGATGATAGGGGTGAAAATGATATAATCCCTCTCTGAAAGGGCATTAATACTATCCTCAACATAGGGCGGGCCTGAGAAGCGCAGATCAAAGCTATCCCCAGCGATATTATTAGCGCAATTTTTAATATTTTTTAATAACTCCCTTTTGCTCTTGCTGTCCTCTGTGGATTCAATTTCAATAATAATTGCCGTTGTTGTGCCGTCTATTGAGATTAGATTATGAACCAGTAATTTATTATCCAATACCCTCTGCCTTGCGGAGTTAAGCTTTTGCTTGTCCAGGCCATCCTCTGGTATAATCTTTGTGAATGATATGGTGTCCTCAATGCCAATTGACTCCTCGGCTTCGGTGATACTGAATAGCCTTTGAATACCCTTGATATCCTTAATCTCATTGGATATCATTCTGATTATCTCAATATTCTTTTTTGTGAAGATATCCCTATCCTTGAACACTATTACAACCTGTTCTTCGTTTCCATATATTTCCTGGAATTTCCTATAAGCGATTAGATCCGGATCATCCTGATTGAAGTAAATATCTACATGGTTACTAAATCTTTGCTTTGTATAAAAATAACCGAAGGGAATAGATATAAGTATAACAGAGATCAATACATATTTGGATTGTTTGATAATGAGATCTATTAACCTATTCATATAATATTATTATCCTTAACAGTTGAATTTTGTAGTTGTTGAGTTATTTCTTTAATTATAAATTTAATCCAGCATTCTGTTGAAAAGGTAGAAATGCATCATTTGATAAGTGTTTATGTGAACAGATATAATTCAATTTCATTTATGGAGGAGGTAAGGTGAAATTTGCCACTAGAAAAGATTGAAATAGAATTAACAAAGTCAATGAGTATGATGTTCTAAGCAGAATATCCGAGTTTTTTTATGGATGATCATCAGTAGTCATAATTGATCATTATTGCCTACCTCATATCTATAGGGAAAGGATATATCAGTTATCTTGAGTCAAGTATAATAATATATTATTCTCATATTTTCTTCATCTGAACGATCCTTCCGCCCATCAATTTTTTATCTTCATGGTAATTTATATATCCTAACATACTTCTTGACTTTTCTGGGCTTCTAATATGTAACTTCCCCGTAATTATTATTTGAAATAGTCTCTTTATCTTACCCTTCTAATATTGTTGTGGTTCGATCCATGATACTTCATTATTCAATTAAAGCAGGAAAGAGTTTCAAAGTAGTAATTGTAGATATTGAATTACATTATTTGTTGCCGATAGTTTTTTTTTTTATTATTTTAATAATATACTATCTTGATAAAGCTTAGTCAATTTTTATTAGTGTAATAATATAATATTATTAAATGAAAAAAGTCAGCTTGATAAATTATTATTGGTATTTTTACATGCCATTTCCCCAAAAATAAATAGTGGTTTTAGACAATACTTGGTTTATGCCTATTCAATGGGAGGATGAAAGTATATGATAAACAAAAGATCACTTGAATTGAAATATGTAGACTCGCCAGAAGAGGAGTATGGAGCTATAGACGCTAATGGGGATGGTTTAAGGCGATCGGATATTGTTGAGTATATCAATTCCTTGCCCTATGCAATTGCCAAGGGTGCGGTAGGTGGACATTGGCAAATTATCCCCTTGATTATTAAAACATTAGTTAATGTTTTAAGGGTAGCTTCTATTATAGCCCCTGATAAGGGAGTGTTGCATGTTGGTGAAGATGGTGCTGAAAGGAGACAGACCTATGCTGAGCTATTACAGAGCGCAAAGGCTGTTCTTGGGGGACTTCGAGATAGTGGTTTGAGGCCAGGTGATCAAGTGGTGCTTCAGGTTGATGATTCACCCTCCTTCCTCTCTGCATTTTGGGGATCACTGCTAGGGGGATTTGTGCCAGTCCCATTGCCAATCCCAGGAGGATTTCCCATAAGTGAGGGTATGGATCGAATTACAAGGGTATGTTCCATACTTGAAAGACCTTTCATCGTCACAGATCAAGAAATGGAGAATTATAAGGTCTTAGGGGATATAGAAATCAAGCAGGTAGATGAACTGCTTGAGCATGCTCCAGCAAGGGGTTATCATAGGGCAAAACCTGAAGATACAGCGATTTTAGTATTCTCATCCGGATCAACCGGTGACCCCAAGGGAGTGATGCTCAGTCACCGTAATATCCTTTCTGCCCTGGAAGCAGGTTCATTTAGTTTCATTGATGTTGGATCAGGCGATTATAGGCCTATTATTGGATTTATATTTCATGTCATTAAGCGCATGATTTGGAAGGATAAGAAGGCGGGATTCTTGAGAAGAGCTATATCATCTCTTTCTGAATCATCGGTTGGAAATTTTATTACAAGGACAAAACCTGGCAGAACAATTCTCGATACACTCCTAATATTAAGCGGATGTAAGGTCGCTCCCCTAGTGGCCCTCTCCTTTGATGATATCTGTTTAGCAAACTGGATGCCCTATTCACATGTATTGGGTTTAATTGGATTTCATTTGGGTCCAACAGGGAATGGGCTTCCACAGATTACTATTTCAACCAAAACCTTTGTTCAAAATCCAGCCCTATTTCTTAAATTAATTGAAAAATACAGGGTCACATATGTGCCATGCCCGAATTTTGCATGCCAGTGGCTTACTACACAGGTAAGCGATGAGGATATTGAGGGTCTTGATCTCTCATGCATAAAGATGTTGGGCAACGGATCGGAGCCAATATCTCCAAGTGTAACAAGAAGCTTTATTGATAAATTCAGCAAATACGGACTCGATCCTAAAGCCATGTGTATGAGTTATGGGATGTCTGAGGCCACAGTGGAGATCACCTTCCCTCATCTCTATGAGGAGGCTATATTTTATAGGGTAGATAAGAATCTTTTTTTTAAGGATAAGCTTATTTCCCCAACCACTATAGAAGAAGATAGCATAGAGATTGCAGATGTGGGCGCGCCTATTCAATGCATGATGGTCAGGATAGTGGATGATGATGATAGACTTCTTCATGAGAATATGGTCGGGCATATTCAGGTGAAGGGGCCAACCGTATCCAAGGGCTACTATAATTATCCTGATGCAAATGAAAATCTTTTCTGTGATGGTTGGATCAGAACCGGGGATATGGGCTTTATGATGAATGGAAGGGTGGCGATTACTGGGAGGCAGAAGGATATTATCTTTGTACATGGACAGAATCTATATGCCCATGATATTGAAGAGTATATCAAGAGAGTGCCTGGTATGGCCTACAGGGAGTTTGCAATTGCAGGCCTGAGGCATTATGAGTCAGATTCTGAGAAGATTATCCTCTTTATTAGAACAACAGAATCTAGGGATGCTATTGCTGGTTTGCTTTCACGTGTGAATAATGACTTAGTGGCTAACATGGGTATAACTATTGATTTTATAGTAACAGTAGATGAGATACCGAGGACACCTAGCGCAAAGGTGAAGAGATTCAAACTCAGAGAAGAGTTTGAGAATGATGAATTCACTAATGTCATATCATTGGATGATGTAACTGCTTTAGTTCATGAATCAATTGAGGGTGATGAGGGTGAACTCTCTGAGGTGGAGGAGGGTCTTATCAATATCTGGAAGGATGTTACTGGTGTAGAGGTTATAGGCAGGTTTGATAATTTTTTTGATCTTGGGGGAAATTCACTTAAGGCTACTAAGGTCGCTTCCAGAATACAGGAAGAATTTGCTGTTGATATTCCCATAAGGAGCCTTTTCGAGCATCAGAACATCGAGTCCCTTGCCAGCATAATAGATTCAATGATAGCAGTAGGCGCTGCCCGTAGGTTTCCACCTATTGTAGCATTGGAGTCAATGGATTACTACGAGGTGTCTCATGCTCAGAAGAGGTTGTGGTATCTTGATAAGGTTATTCCAAATAGCCCATTTTACAACATTCCTGCGGCTGTTCTCATAGAGAAGAGTCAGGTAGATATTGATATCCTCAAGAGGTCCATACATGCGGTGGTTGATAGGCACGAGAGCCTGCGGACTAGATTTGACACCATTGATGGCAAACCTGTACAGATAATTGCAGATACAATTGAAGCTGATATCAAAGAGATTGATATTTCTAATGAAAAGAGCCAGGAGAAGAGGCTTCAACATATCGTTGATGATGAGAAACTCAAGCCTTTTAACATCCAGGCTGGCCCCTTGTTCAGGGTGAGGATTGTCAAGATTTCCGATTACTCTCACGCAATTATTATTATTATGCATCACATCATATCAGACTTCTGGTCTATGGGGCTTCTGCTACAGGAGGTTCTGGGCAATTATTTTACCCTTCTCAACAACAATCCCTCTCCATTCCCAGAACTTAGGATTCAGTATAAGGAATTTGCGCATTGGCAGAATAGACTCATTGAAGGAGAAGGGATAGGGGATCAAGAGGAGTATTGGCTGCAGAATCTGCAAGGCGAACTCCCCCTTTTGGATCTTCCCACAGATAGGCCAAGGCCCGCAATACAGACACAGCGGGGGGAAACCCATAGGATGGTTATTGACATTGATAGCGCTAATAAAATAAAGGAATTTGCTAGGGATCAGGATGTTACCCCCTTTATGCTTACCCTGGCCATCTTCAAGGTTCTGCTACATAAACTTTCAGGTCAGGATGATATCATCATTGGCTCGCCCATTGCCAACAGAAATAATGCCAATATTGAGCCTCTCATCGGATTTTTTGTTAATGTGTTGCCAATGCGTTCTGATTTTTCCGATAACCCAATATTTTCCGATCTGCTCTTACAGATAAAGCGGACAGCCCTTGGAGCCTATGCCAACCAGGATTATCCCTTTGACAAACTTGTGGAGATACTCAATCCGGTGAGGGATATGAGCCGTTCCCCGGTCTTTGATGTGGTCTATGAGTATAGGGAGGGGCTTGATGTCTTTTTTGCTGGCCTTGACTCGGACGAGATATCCGTTAAGAATATCACGGGAGATGATCCCATGGCAAAATTCGATATCTTCGTCACGATCAATGATATCTCTGAAGAAATGATCATGCAGTTTGAGTACAATGCTGATCTCTTTAATAGACCGACCATTGAGCGTATAATGGGCTTTTTCCTCAATCTAATCAGGGAGATTCCAAAATCCCACAATAGGCCCATATCTGAGATTGACATGCTTTGCCCTAAGGAGAGGGCGGATATCCTATTTAAATTCAATAATACAGCAAGAGATTTTCCCAAGGATAAGTGCGTGCATGAACTCTTTGAGGAGCAGGTTAACATCTTTCCAGATAAGGATGCCTTAGTATTTGGCGATGACAGCATTAGCTATTCTCAACTAAACAAGATGTCCAACAGGATAGCCTGTCGCCTAAGGGAGCATGGGGTTGGCAGGGGAGAATACGTGGCTATTATTGTGGAGCGCTCCTTTGACATGATAGCTGGGGTGTTGGGCATTCTGAAGGCAGGCGGCGCATATGTTCCCATAGAATCGGAATATCCACTTTCACGGACAAAGTACATGTTGGATGAAATCCAAGCGCCGGTAGTGATTATCCATGAGCAATTCTTAGACACCTTGCCTGAATATGATGGTTATGTGATGTGCTTGGAGAGTTTTTGGAAGGAGGGCGAGACAATTGAGAGCGCTGATCTTAATAACATCAATAAACCCGATGATGTTGCCTATGTGATCTATACCTCAGGCTCCACTGGCAAGCCCAAGGGGGTTATGGTGCCCCATGTGGGAATATCAAGGCTTGTGAAAAATACGAATTTTGCGGATATCACACCTGAAGACAGATTTCTACAGATAGCCACCTTTGCCTTTGATGCAGCTACGCTGGAATTCTGGGGCCCGCTCTTAAATGGCGGCACCCTATTCTTGGCTAGGGGCAGTGATGTTACATCACCTGATGGGTTGGCTGACCTCCTTCTTTCTAACGATATCAGCATAATTTTTCTTACAGTTGTGCTGTACAATCAGCTTATTGATTTACGACCTGATGCAATATCGAAACTTAGAAGACTTCTTGTGGGAGGCGAGGCTTTATCTGTATCTCATATCAGGAAGGGATTGGGATTTGTCCTTCCTGGAGTTATATCCAATGGCTATGGCCCCACTGAGAACACAACATTCTCTTGCCATTATCCTGTAAAATCAGTTCCAGAGGGGGCTAACAGCATACCCATTGGATATCCCATTGCCAACTCTAGGGTATACATATTGGATAAATACCTGAAACCGGTTCCTATCGGGGTGCGCGGTGAGGTATTCCTTGGCGGTTACGGCCTTGCCAAGGGTTATCTTAATGATTCTGAAAAGACTGCCAATAGTTTTATCAAAAATCCCATTATGGATGTTGATGATCCTATACTTTATAGAACAGGGGATATAGGCAGATGGTTGCCTGATGGGAGTGTGGATTTTATGGGTCGTATTGACCATCAGGTAAAGGTTCGGGGGCATCGTATTGAACTGGGTGAGATAGAATCTGTAATGAGAGAGCATGGAAATATAAAGGACTGTGTGGTTGTGGTTAATGAGCTAGAGGGCGGGAATAAGGCGATTGTGGCCTATCATGTGTCTGAAGATGATGTGCCCATTGATGAATTGCGCTCTTTCATGAGGGATAGCCTGCCGGATTATATGCTTCCCAACCTATTTATGAGGCTCGATGAATTGCCTTTAAACCAGAACGGCAAGGTTGACAGATCAGCCCTTCCAGAGCCCCATGGCATGCGTCCGGAGATGTCAACGGATTTTGTTGCGCCATCCGATGAGATACAGTCTATCATTGTCAAAACATGGGAAGATGTACTCGGTATAGAGGGGATAGGCGTTTGCGATAATTTTTTTGATCTTGGGGGTGACTCCATCATCAGCCTTCAGGTTGTAAGCAGGCTAAATCAGAGAGGATTCCTTCTGCAGCCCAAGGATATACTTCTTTATCAGACAATAGCGGAACTCTCCACAATTGTAGAGATCGCCAAGGGCGTGGAGGCTGAACAGGGACCGGTAGTTGGCACTGCCCCCCCTACACCGATACAGAGATGGTTTTTTGACCAAGGATTAGCAAATGAGAATCATTATAATCAGGCTTTGACCTTTAAATCCTCTTTCCCAATAGATGAGAATGCATTAAGGGTGAGTTTGCAGGCTATTGTTGATCACCATGATGTTTTAAGGGCGCGGTTTGTGGATGGAATGCTGGAATATAGGCCATTGGGTGAGGACGCTTTTCTTGTTGTAAGGGAGATTGAGGATGAGGCAGATTTGGGGGTTGAGGCGTGGTCGCTTCAGGGTTCCTATAATTTAGCTGATGGCCCTCTCTTTGGTGCAGGTCTGTATAGAAAGGGTGATGAGGATTATCTGCTGTTGGCAGCGCATCATCTTGTGACAGATGGCGTCTCTTGGAGGATTATATTAGAGGATTTGCTTTCATGTTATATGACAGCATCGAAGGATGGCAATATTATGTTGCCGGCTAAGACTACTTCCTTTATGGAATGGTCAAATAAACTTCAGGAGTATGCTGTAAGCATTCTATCTCAGGAGGAGGCTGACTATTGGGAGGTTATCCTTTCGAAGATACGACAGAGGTTTAGAATTGATCATGATCTGGGGCCTGATGATGTTGGCTCATCTGAGTGTGTGAGCGTTGAGCTTAGCAGAGAGAATACAGGAAGCCTGTTGAAGGATGCGCACAGGGCCTATAATACGAACATGAATGATCTTCTGCTTACAGCATTGATGAAAACCCTTCAGGGGTGGCTTGGCCGTGATGATGTAGCCTTTGATCTTGAGGCTCATGGCAGGGAGGAGGTGATAGAGGGTGTGGATATCTCCCGGACCGTTGGGTGGTTTACTTCAATGTATCCTGTCCTCTTCCAGTCAGATCGGGATTTAGACTTGTCATCGCGGATCAAGTATGTAAAGGAGGTGCTTCACAATATTCCCTACAGGGGATTTAATTATTGTGTATTTAAGTACATGTTAGGTAAAGGGTGGCCCTTAAATACTGGTTTAAGCTTTAATTATCTTGGCCAGGCCCTGCTGCCAGAGTCCTATGATGCGATTTCTCTTATTGAACATGAAGTACCAGGCACTATTGCGGATGAAAACATAAGACCCAATCTAATTGATGTGAATTGCATAGTAGTGGAGGATCAGCTTAGGATTAATTTTTCCTATAGCCGCAACAGATATAATAAAAGGACAATTGAAGAACTTGCGGATTTGTACAAGAGGGAACTCTCTGCAGTGATCCTTCACTGCCTTGATCCAGAGAGTTTCGATATTACACCATCGGATTTTGATCTGGTAAAGCTGGATCAGGGGGAGTTGGATGATTTGGCTGCATTTGAATAAATCTATGATGATCAATGGGGATTAAATATTGTATTTAACAAAGAAGAATATTGCTGATATATATCCCATGTCGCCTATGCAGCAGGGAATGATGTTTCATGCCTTGTTCGATCCGGAGGAGTCAACATACTTTGAGCAGTTCTGTTGTATCATCAAGGGCTCAATTGATCTGAATACCCTTGAGGATGCTTGGAATCATCTTATAGATCAGCACCCTGTATTCAGAACCGTCTTTAACTGGAAGGACGCGGTCAAACCTGTACAGATCGTATTGAGGGAGCGTCCAATCAAGATTGTGGTGCATGATCTTAAGGGTTTCGATAGTGAATCACAGCAGGAGAGAATAAGCCAATTTATCATATCAGATAGATCTATTCCCTTTGATCTGGCAAGGGGGCCGCTCATGCGGCTGAATGTGCTTGAGATAGGATTAGGGCAATATTATTTTATTTGGAGTTATCATCATATCCTGCTAGATGGGGGGTGTCTTACCCTTGTAATGAAGGACTTTTTAAGCTCATACCGCGCTTTGAAGAAGGGGGATCAACCACCGAGATTATCCAGACCTTTATATAAGAATTATATATCCTGGCTTGCCACACAGGATAAGGAGAAGGCCAATCGTTTCTGGAGAGAGTATTTACTAGGATTTGATACGCCCACACCCCTTCCCTGGAAGAACAAATCGACAATAAAAAAGCGTACTGTAGGTGAAAAGGTGTTCATATTCTCTGAGGATGTCACTCAGCGACTCGAGTCCTTTGCTCGTAGGGAGAGAATTACGATGAGCACATTATTTCAGTCTGCCTGGGCAATCTTACTGGGGCGTTATAGCAACACCGAGGATGTGGTCTTCGGATCAACAATTTATGGCAGACCAACTGATCTTCCTGGTTCTGAGGAGATGATCGGTCTATTTATCAATACTCTGCCTGTTAGGGCAGATCTATCCTCAACAGTATCCCATTTTCTTCAAGCTATTCAGAAACAATCCTTGAAGATGCAGGAGTATGCCTACTCTTTCCTTCCAGATATAAAGGCTTCTAGCTCATTACCTCAGCAGTGCGACATCTTTGACAGCATAGTCGTCTTTGAAAATTATCCAATAGATACTTTTTCACTTACCACAGATGATGATTTTAGTTTATCTGATATTAAGGCCCTAAATAGAACAAATTTTGATATTGTGCTGCTTGTATTACCCAAGACTGAGATGGAGGTATCTTTAGCATATGTGGAGGAATTCTTTGATGAAGAGAACCTAGAGGGGATGCTGAATCATTTGAATAATATCCTTTTGGGAATGATTAGGGATGATTCGCTTCTGGTATCACATCTTGAGATTCTCAGTCCTGAAGAGAAGAAAATGATACTCAGGGATTTTAATGCCACTTCACTGGAATATCCTCGGGAGAGGACATTGATCGAAGAGTTTGAATCTAATCTTGAGAAATTTGGATCTCAAAATGCGGTAGTGTTTGAGGATGATGTTTTAACCTTTGATGAGTTAAATACTCGCGCAAACATGTTAGCACATTATCTGATATCCCGAGGGGAAGAGACTAAATCACCGGTTGGCATGATGGTTACAACACCCATTGATAGCATTGTAGCTATAGTTGGTATTCTAAAGGCTGGAAGCCCATACCTGCCGATTGATCCTGATTTGCCGGAGGCTAGGATCAAATATATGATTGAGGAGAGCGGGGCAGATGCTGTGATCTGTATGGATGAGTTTCCCAATATCATCCCTGATGGGATAAAGATTGTGTCCTTAAATAGGGATTGGGATGCTATCAGCGAATTCAGTATCGAAAATCCGCGTCATATTGCCAACGCTGATGATATTGCATATATCATATACACTTCAGGTTCTACAGGAAAACCTAAGGGTATTCCTATACCTAATCGAGGTGTAGTTAATCTTGTCCATGCGCTTAATGACAGGATATATTCGAGCTACTATTCATCCTTGCGTATAGCGCAGTTGGCATCATTCAGCTTTGATGCATCAGTTCAGCAGATATTCGCGAGTCTACTCCTGGGACATGCCCTATATCCCATTCCCGGATACATGAAGAGGGATATGGAAACATTGATCCCCTATATATTGGAATATGAAATAGAGATTATTGATGGAACTCCCTCCTTATGGGAGTTGATGATATCCGCTGATATTATGAATAGGAAGGAACTTCGGTTAAAGCATATAATCATTGGCGGAGAGCCTTTATCTGTGGATATGGTTGAAAGGTTTCAAGCTGGGACATATGGCGATTCAGTTCTTTGGACCAATGTTTATGGGGTAACTGAGTGCAGTGTAGATTCAACCTCATTTTTAGTAGATATTGATGCTTGTCGCGGCTGTAGTAATATACCCATAGGCTCTCCTATTGCGAATACTCAAGTTTATATCCTTGATAGAAACATGATGCCGCTTCCCATTGGGGTGCCTGGGGAATTGTATATAGGCGGCGATGGTTTGGCAATGGGTTATTTAGAGAATCCGGATTTGACCAATGAACGGTTTATAGCCAATCCCTTCTGTGATACAGGCAAGCTATTCAAGACTGGGGACATGGGACAGTGGCTTCCTAATGGAGGGATCGAGTTTTTGGGGCGTATTGATTATCAGGTAAAGGTGCGGGGTTATAGGGTAGAGTTGGGCGAGGTGGAGCATATACTCCGTTCTCATTCTGGAGTGAATGATTGTGTGGTGGTGGATAGGGAGGACAAATCTGCCAGCAGATATTTGATTGCCTATTATGTTTCGGATAAGGATATTCCTATAGCTGATTTAAGGAGATTTTTGGGTAATTCCCTTCCGGATTACATGATACCCTTGAGATTTATTCGGTTAGAGGCATTGCCGTTAAATCGTAGCGGCAAGGTGGATAGGAGCACTTTACCTGAGATTGATATGGCGGTGCAGGGGAAGTGTGCCGACTATGTTGAGCCTCAGAATGAGTTGGAGAGTCTGCTGGCTGAGGTGTGGATGGAAGTCCTGAATATGGAGAGGATTGGTATATATGAGAATTTTTTTGATATTGGAGCAGATTCGATTATCAGCCTGCAGGTAGCGGGTAGGCTTAGGAAGCGAGGATATGAAATACGCCCAAGGGATATATTTGAGCATCAGAACATCAATCAGCTTGCCTCTGTAGCAAAGCGATCTGTTGCAGTTGATGATGAACAGGGGGTTGTTGTGGGAGAGGCTCCCCTTACTCCGATTCAGAGGTGGTTATTTGGCTTGGAACTTAAGAATGTGGATCATTTCAATCAAGCCTTATTGTTCAAGACTACTATTAATATAGATGAGGTTGCATTCAGGAATAGCGCCCAGGCCTTGCTAAATCATCATGATGCCTTGAGGATGCGTTTCCCCAATGGAATGCAGGATAACATGCCCCTGGGAGAGGTGATATATTTCGTAGTGAAAGACGTGGCAGATGAAGATGAACTACTGAAAGAGGTGAGCACTCTTCAAACCTCCTTTGATATATCAGATGGCCCGATTTTCGGGATTGGATTATATAGAAGGGACGGAGATAATTATCTATTATTAGCCGTTCATCATCTTGTGGTGGATGGCGTTTCTTGGAGGATATTGCTGGAGGATCTTTTCGCCCTTTACGATGGGGCTATTAATGGAGGAGCACCCATATTGCCTAAGAAGACTACTTCCTATAGGGAATGGGCGATTCGTTTAAAGGAGCATGTTCTTCAGCTTGATGCTACGGATGAGATATCCTTCTGGAGGGATGAATTAGCGGATGTGATAACCGATATACCCATTGATCATGATTTGGGAAAGAATGATATGGAATCAGCAGATGTTGTGATGATCGAAATCGGAGTGGAGAATACATCGAATCTCCTGAGGGATGCTCACAGGGCCTATAATACTGAAGTGAATGATCTTTTACTGGCAGCATTGATGAAGGCTCTGTCGGAATGGATGGGCAGGGATGATATAGTGATCGATCTTGAGGGTCATGGGCGCGAGGATGTGATGGATGGGATTGATTTATCTCGGACAGTGGGGTGGTTCACCACAATATTTCCTGTTGCCCTGCATGCGGAAATGAATACAGATATTGCAGAGCGGATCAAGTATGTTAAGGAGAAGCTTCGTTCTATTCCTCATAGGGGATTCAACTATTGTATTCTAAAGTACATAAAGGATTTTGACCTTCCCTTAAATACCGGTATCAGCTTTAATTACCTTGGTCAGGTGACGATTGAGGGGATTGATGGATCCTTTGAGTTGGCAAGAACGGATGTGCCGGGGATTATCGATTCAGAGAATATGAGGCCTAATCTCATAGATGTGATATGCATAGTGAAGGATTCCCTTCTCAGTATAAACATATTGTATAGCGCCAATAAGCATAAGAGAGAAACAATAGAGAATATTGCAGTAGCTTTCAGAGATGAGTTGTCAGCTGTTATTGCTCATTGCCTTTCTCCTGAGAGTTTCGATATAACCCCTTCGGATTTTAGTTTAGCAAATCTTAATCAGGAGGAACTGGATAGTCTCTATGAGTAGAGTCAGTGGAGGGAATTGATGCCTTTTGTTACTAAGGAAAATACACAGGATATTTATCCATTATCACCGACGCAGAAGGGGATACTCTTTCATTCTCTCTATGATGATAGTACTCCTGTATATTTTCAGCAACTAGCCTTTACAATCAATGGCCCTCTGGATATCGAGGCATTCAAAAGGGCTTGGAATCATATAATATCGATTACGCCTGTATTCAGAACAGTGTTCAAGTGGGCGAATCTAAAAGAACCCCTACAGATTGTACTAAAATCTTTTCCAATAGGGATTGATGTGCATGACATAGTTGATTGTGACTCACTTGAGCAGGGGCAGAGGATAGAGGATTTTCTTCAAAAGGACAGGGTAATGCCCTTTGATATGGAGAATGGCCCTCTCATCAGATTGAATCTATTCATGCTGGGAAATGAAAGACATCACTTTGTATGGAGTCATAATCACATCATTATTGATGGTTGGTGTCTGCCCATTGTGTTGAGGGATCTCTTTGATGCCTATATATCACAGAAATCTGGGAAACCACTGCCAAGACCCATGCGACGACCATATAAGGATTATATCGAATGGCTGCAAAATCAGGGGAGGGATGCTGTTTTTTCTTTCTGGAAGAATCATTTGGGCGACCTTGATACAGTAACACCCCTGCCGGTTGATAGGAGATTGAATCAATCACTAATAACAGATATTGCTGAAGAGGAACTGGAATTATCCGAAGAGATGACAGCCAAGGCGCTGGGGCTGACAAGGGTTGAGCATGTTACGCAGAATACCCTCCTACAGGCTGTTTGGGCGATTCTTCTATCATATTATAGTAATCGGGATGAGGTCGTCTTTGGCGCAACCTCTTCTGGAAGGCCTGCGGAACTCAATGGCTCTGATGAAATGTTGGGCCTTTTCATAAACACCCTTCCTCTCAGGATTCGGCTAAACCAGGATATGACCATACATGATCTACTTCACTACATCCAGAGACTCTCCCTTTCCATTCGGGAGTTTGAGCACTCATTCTTGCCAGATGTAAGGGCATGTAGCGCCCTTCCGCGATCACAGAATCTCTTTGAAAGCATAGTTGTCTTTGAAAATTATCCCCTTGAGTCCCTGGACGTCAGTCAGGATTTTGGATTTAGCATATCGGATATCAATACCTTTGAGATGACGAACTTTCCGCTGGTCTTGATCATAATACCCGGCTCGCGCATTAGAATCAGCATGCGCTACTATAAGGCTTTATTTAACAGGGATACAATACAACGCATGATAGGACATCTGCATCAGGTTCTCTCTTCAATATTGGATAATCCTGGAGTGAGGCTCTCTGATTTGACGATACTCACCCCGGGGGAGAGGGAAGGGATGCTGGTATCCTTTAATGATACTGCTAGTCCCTATCCAGAGGATATATGCGCACACCAGCTAATTGAGGAACAGGCAGGGAAGACGCCGGATGCCATTGCGGTGATATTCGAAGATGAAGCTGTCACCTATAGTGAGTTGAATGAGAGGGCCAACAGGCTTGCACACTATCTGAGGGAAAGGGGCATAAGGGAGGAGGCTAGGGTGGGCCTAATGATGTTTAGGTCTATTGATATGATTGTGGGAATACTAGGAATTTTAAAGGCAGGGGGCGCTTATGTGCCATTGGATCCTGAGTATCCCAAGTCAAGGCTTTCATATATGCTGAGTGATTGTTCTGCTGGAATAATATTATCGCATTTTGATTTGTTGGATAGGATTCCCTTTGGTAATGCCGAGATTCTTTGTTTGAATAGGGATTGGAATGATATAGCCAGAATGCCAGAGAGCACACCTGATATGGTTAATTCAAGCGATAATCTCGCTTATATAGTATATACATCCGGTTCCACGGGAGAGCCAAAGGGGATAGAGATAGAGCATAAAGGTCTGGTTAACTATATCACCTGGGCAGTGCGGTATTATGATATTGAAGGCCATGGGAATTTTCCTCTTTTCACATCTATCTCCTTTGACCTTACAGTGACCTCTATCTTTGTGCCTCTTGCTTCTGGTGGGAGTATAGATATTCAACCTGGAGAGATTGATCCTGTTGCGTTAGTAGAGCGAGTGATCTGCAGTGATAGGTGTGATATTGCGAAGTTGACTCCATCCCATTTGGAGATTGCAGATCGTCTAACAGATAGCAATCCAACGAATTTCACGAGATTAAATCGATTAATAATCGGAGGTGACGCTCTTTCAGCAGCAATCTCTAAATCAATGCTGAAGAAAAATCCAGATTTAACAATATATAATGAGTATGGACCAGCTGAGACCGTTGTCGGGTGTATTGTATACAGTTTCAATAAACTTGATCCTAATTGCGCCAATGTTCCCATTGGCAAGCCTATTGCAAACACAAGGATATATATTTTGGATAGACAGATGCGTTTGATGCCAATAGGCATGGCCGGTGAAATCTATATATCCAGTCCGGGTGTAGCCAGAGGGTATTTGAATAAGCCTGATATCACATCAACATGCTTTGTTAATAACCCCTTTATCAAGGGTGAAAGGATCTATCGTACAGGTGATATTGGTAGATGGTTGCCTGATGGAAATGTTGAATTTTTGGGTAGAATAGATCATCAGATAAAGATCAGGGGTAATCGGGTTGAGCTTGGAGAGGTGGAGGCTGTACTATCAAATTATAATGCTATATCAGATTGTGTTGTTGTGGATCGTGATGATAGGTCGGATGGCAAGTGTCTAGTTGCCTACTATGTGTCTGAGGATGAATTGTCAACGTCTGAACTCAGGTTGCATATTATGGAGAGTTTGCCTGAGTTTATGGTCCCCTCGAGGTTTGTCCATATTGAGAACCTACCCTTGACACCCAACGGCAAGATCGATCGTGATGCCCTGCCTGATGTTGGCAGTATTCGTCCCCTTGTTGATGTTGAGTTTGTGGCCCCGAGGAATGATATGGAAGGTGTGCTTGTTCGGGTTTGGCAGAGCGTATTGGGACTTGAGAGGGTGGGCGTGTATGATAATTTTTTTGAACTTGGTGGCGATTCCATAATCAGCCTTCAGGTTGTCGGGGGTTTGAAGAGGGATGGCTATGATATAAGGCCTAGAGATATATTTGAGCGTCAGACTATTGCGGAGCTTGCCCCTGTTGTAGAAGAGTCCATGGATATAAAGAAGGATAATGAATTTATTCCGGGAGTGTCATCTCTCATTCCAATACAGAGGTGGTTTTTTTCTTTAGGGCTTTCAAATGAGAATTATTACAATCAGTCCTTGGTGTTTAGATCCAATACAGCTATAGATGAGATTGCATTAAAAAAAAGCCTGCAAGCTATTCTTGATCATCATGATGCCCTTAGGATGAGATTTATGGATCACAACCAAGAATGCCTGCAGCCGGGTGAAGTCATTCATTGTATAGTCAAGAATATAGAAGATCAGGATGAACTTGAAGAAATGATTAATGGTCTGCAGTGTACCCTTAATATAACCGATGGGCCTATATTTGGAGCGGGACTCTGCAGAATGCATGGAACGGATTACCTTGTATTGATATGTCATCACCTTGTGATGGATGGAGTATCTTGGCGGATATTGCTGGAGGATCTTCTCGAATGTTATATGATGGCCCTAAAGGGATTGGATCTCCTATTGCCAGCCAAGACAATGTCATTCAGGGAATGGGCTATCAGGCTTGATGATTATGCCGCTGCCTTTAATGTGCTGGATGAAGTCGAATATTGGAAGAAAGAGCTTTCTGCTCTTATACCTGAATTTCCAATAGATCATGATTTTGGCAGCAATGATATGGCATCAACAGAGGTTATAAGGATGGAGTTTTGTGAAGAGATGACATCTTTTCTTTTGAGAGATGCTCACAGTTCCTATAATACTGATATTAATGATCTGTTGCTTACCGCTTTGATGAGGGCACTGCAACAATGGACAGGCCATGATGCAGTATTGATTGATCTTGAGGGTCATGGCAGGGAGGATGTGATTGTGGGTGTAGATGTTTCGAGAACCGTGGGGTGGTTTACTTCACTCTTTCCTGTAGTGCTGAATGTTTGTCGTGATGAGCATATAGGGACTCAGATTAAGTATGTGAAGGAGCACATTCGTTCCATCCCGCATAAGGGATTCAACTATGGTGTGCTTAAGCACATGAGGGATGATAATTTGATACCGGATAGCACTTCTCAGGTCCTCTTTAATTATCTGGGACAGCTAAATATCGCTGGACTCCAAGGCTCACTTGAGCTTTCCGATGAAACCAACAAGGTGATGGCCAGTGATCTGAATAATATCAGAACGCATCTAATTGATATCAGTTGCAGGATTGAAAATGGGAGACTGTTGTTATTTGTGGCTTGCAGCAGGAATAAATATAGATATGAGACAATACATGGGTTTATTCAGGAGCTGAAAGGAGAGATCGAGAATGTAGTTCAACATTGTATGGAAACAGATCGTGAAGGCTACACTCCTTCTGATTTTTCCCTTGCTGATATATCTCAGGAGCAATTGGATGACCTCATTGATGAATTACAGGAAGCATGATATGAGGAAGATAGTGTATGGCTGTGAATCGGGTAAGTAGCAATATTGAAGATATTTATTCCTTATCGCCTATGCAGAAGGGGATGCTTTTCCATTGCCTTTATGCGCCAGATTCCTATATCTACTCAGAGCGTAGCACCCTCACCATTGAAGGGGGTCTTGATATCGATGCCCTTAAGAGGGCCTGGGAACACCTCTGCCAGAGCCATCCCTTATTTAGAACTGTATTCAAATGGGAAAATGTTAATGATCTCATCCAGATTGTATTAAAGAAAAAGAGTCCAGGCTTTGAAATATACGATTTATCCTCATTTGATGAGGATGAACGCAGTAAAAGAAAAAAGGACCTTCTTGATGCTGACAAACGTAAGAACTTTGACCTCGCTAAGGGGCCGCTTATGAGGTTGAATGTCCTTATTTTGGGCAACAATAAATTTTTTATTTCATGGTCCTATCATCACATCCTAATTGATGGCTGGTGTCAGTCGTTGGTGATGAGAGACCTCTTCGTCTCCTATATCGCGATTAAGGGTGGAGAACCTTTACCGGATATTAGGCGTCCACAATATAAGCACTATATCAATTGGTTGAAAAAACAGGATACAGGGGCCTCGAATAGGTATTGGGCAGAATTGCTTCAGGATTTTAATCAACCAACTTCAATATCTATAGAGAATAGGTCTAAGGATCCCATTAACGTTGAAATCGCAAAGCATACCATATTATTATCAGAGGATGTAACCACGGCTCTTCAGGAGTGCGGGCGATTGATGCATGTAACGCTTAACACCCTAATACAGGGGGCTTGGGCAATTCTACTTAGCAGATATAGCATGCAGGAAGATGTAGTCTTTGGCGTGACCATTTCCGGAAGACCTTCTTCTCTTCCAGGTTCAGATGAGATGATAGGTCTATTTATAAATACTCTTCCAGTAAGGGCTAGGATCGATCGTTTTGATACACTTCAGGATCTGTTGACGGATCTCCAATCGCAATCTCTGAGGATACAGGAATTCGGCTATTCTCTTTTAACTGATGTAAAGGCTTGCAGCGCAGTGCCGGGCGATGTTGATCTCTTTAAAAGCATTATTGTGTATGAGAATTATCCAACTGACTTCAAGGATATAGTAGATGATGGGTCAATGCGCATTATTGATAATAGTATTGAAGAGATGACCAGTTTTGATTTGGCTCTTCTTGTCATACCTGGATCACAGCTTGAAATGACTCTGCAATATGCTACGGATCTTTTTGATTCAGCTATGATAAGCCGGGTACTTTTTCACCTTGAGCAGATATTGCGGGTGTTAGTTTCTGATCCTGGGTTAAGTGTTAGCGATGTTGATATGCTGACTTCTGATGAGCGTT